>NZ_VUNS01000016.1 GCF_009695545.1 Victivallis lenta
GGCATGGCTCCGGCGAAGAACACCTCCTGCCGGGGGCGCCCTTCGTTCGCGCGCCGGATGAATTCGAGACCGATCGATTCAAACTCTTCCGGCGTCCACTCCTCCGGCGGCGGCTCCATGCCGTATTTGCGGAACAGATCCGCGTTGCAGAGGAGGGCGGGGGCCGCGAGGTTGCAGGCGTAGGCGTACTGTCTGCCGCCGTACATCAGCAGATCGCCCGCCGCGCCGTAGTTGCTGCCGGGGTCGAGGCCGTTTTCGCGGGCGAATTCCGTGATGTCCTCAAGCACGCCCATCGGCGCGAACCGCTTTACGGGAACATGGTCGATCAGGTCGCCCGCCATGCCGGAGACCGCCTGGATCAGCGTGCTCTGGTTGTCGGCAGTCTCGAGCTTCACGGTGAAGAGCGGTTCGCCGTTTTCGTCCACGCGCCCGGTTTTCTTCATCCACTCGTGAAACGCCGCGACCTGTTCGACCCGGTCCTGCGAAAGTCCCGCCGTCCAGGAGATCGACGGCCGCGCCTCCCTCTCCCCCGGCGTCAGCGCGGTGTACGCCGACGCGAGCCCGAGCAGGAGCGCGATTATGGCGAACCGCTTCCTCATTTGACTTCAATGATCCGCGCTTGTCCGGGGGAAAGCTCCAGCTTGAGTTCCCCGGTATTCGGATACGGCCTGTCGTTCAGTACATCGCGGAGCCGTTTTCCGGCCGGAGGCGTGAAAGTCAGCGTCCCGCCCGTCTCCTTGTCTGCGGCGACGCCGCAGAAAATATAGCATGCGCCCTGATCCGCGAAAGCTTTGTATTCCAGTTTCCCGGTGGTCTTCACGGTGTCGCTCCATTTCGGCAGCGGATCACCGGCGACGATGGATTGCGAGATTTCCCCGAAGCGGCGGGCCGTATCGAGGACGCGCGGTTTCAGTTCTGCGCATCGGGGATTGACTTTCCTGTCGCGCAAATTGGAATAAGTGAAATAGAAAATTCCCCGTGCGCCCCAGATCACCGGCATGACGAAATTGGACTGGTTGTAGTCGAGCGATGTTGCGGATTGCGCCATGAAATCCTTCTGGCCGTAACAATGGATGACCGGTTTGTCGGGTCCGAGGTTCAGCATGCAGAGCTTGACCGCTTCGGGACCGGTGACTCCGTAAATGATCGCATCCATGCTGTCGCGCAGGTTCGGGTCAGGCCCTTCGTAGGAGAACCATTTATGGGCGGGATCATGGCGCCTGACCGCATCATAGGCCGCCTTGATGACCGGGTACGGCGTGTTCTTGATCGAACGGGTTTCGTCGACGTAATAACCGAAAAGCGCGGGATGGTCTTTGTAGACGTCGAGCCAGTGCGGCAGCCTGGCGGATTCTCCGGCTTTTTCCGTGTAGTCATGCGGAAGCTGAACCATGACGCGGGCGCCGAGTTTCCGGGCGTCGTCCAGCAGCTTCAGGTTTCTGGCGCGTCCCTCTTCATCGCCTTTGTCCACATCGCGGCGGTTGGTCGCATAGGTGTGGATCACATTGAAACCGTTTTTGACCAGTTCCGCGGGCGAAAAATTCCAGCCGTTTCCGGCATAGATGCCGACCGGGAAGAATTTGCGTCCGTCCTCCAGCCTGACTTCGGCGGGGGTTGAAAAATCAACTCCGGCCGGCAGCTTCATGACACGCTGCAGCCTGACCTGCGCGGTAGCGATGAGCGCGTTGTCGGCTTTGCTGTAAAGCTTGCCGATCAAGGTCGATTCGCCGTCCGGAACAGCGGACATCGGAACGAAGATGTTCCGTCCCGCCACCCGGCAGCGGACCATGCGTTCCGGCGTCGGGTAATAGTCGGCTTCGATACGGAACTTTTTTAAATTTTCGTCCGAAAATCCATTGACGATGAAATCTGCGCTCTTCTTTTTCGTATCCGGCAGGATGAAGACATCATCGCTTTCGACTGAGTGGACTTTGAATTCCGGAATCAGCTTCGGAATGTCCTCTTTCGCCAGCTCCGTCGGCTTGAGGATGATGTTGCGGTACCAGAGCTTGATCCGGGAGCGGTTCTGCAAAGTCAGGATCACGTTCCCGTCGACGTTGTCCGCCATTGCGAACAAACCGCGGACAGTGGTCCACTTCTCGCTCGGAACCTGCCACCAGGAACGCATGAATACGCCGGTTCCCCAGAAGGTTGCGTCCGCCTTCAGGCCGGCGTCGAGCCGTGAACGGTAATCATATTGGAATTCGTAGACTTTGCCCGGTTCGAGCTTCAGCGACTGTTTGATTCGAATCTGGTCGACATATTCGGGGCCCGTGAAATAGAGCAGGAAGCCTCCGCCGTCGAGCTTCGTCTCGGTCTCTCCGCCCTTTGGGTTCGGGCGCTGGACCTCCCATTCATGCGGGATGCCGGGGAGCCGGCACGGTTTGGAAAACGTGCCGTTCCTGATCAGGTTGCCGCCGCCGTCCGCCGCTGCCGCGCCTATGGCGGCTGCCAGTGACAGAATTTTCAGAAGATTGCGAAATTTCATGATGGTTTCCACGCTCCTGCAGTTGGATGTTCGGGTTAATCTCCGATCCGGGAAAATGCACCGCGTCCTCCGCCCTGGCTGACCCAGGCCGGGCGGCGGTAGCGGGCGATCGGAATCGAAGAGTTGATGCCCTCTTCGATTCCGGGGCGCGGATTCCGGATCGTCGTGACATGCCCGCCGAAAGCCAGCATATTGCAGACTCTGTTTCCGTTGTGGCGATAACGCATGTAGGAGCCCATGTCGGCGGCGCCGCCGAGTGCCGCGCGACTGTCATGCACCCAGAGGAGATCGGGGGAGCGTTCCCGAAAGCTTGCAATGGCGGTCCGCTTGATTCCCTGCCGGCAGAAGCCTCCCCAGTAATTCGTATCCTCGCTGCCGTTGCCGAACGTGTCGCCGTTGAGCCCGTAGCTGGTCTGCAGGTAGAATTCATCGGCGGTCGGAGAGGCCGGATCGGCCGGCGCCGCCGGTGCGGTATGGCTCGGGCAGAGGAAGAGCTTATAGGTGCCGACATATTTTGCATCCCAGAGCATCCCGGCCCATACGTCGCCCGCCCAGCGCTGACGGTTTCGCATCGGGCAGACGAGGTCGTTGTAGTCGTTCGAATAGGAGTCCAATGCCAGTCCGAGCTGTTTGAGGTTATTTTTGCATGAGGTTGACCGCGCGCTCTCCCTTGCCTGCTGCAGGGCCGGCAGCAGCATCGCCGCCAGAATTGCGATGATCGCGATCACGACCAGCAATTCGATCAGTGTGAAACGCTTTGGATTCATGATTTCCCTCCGTTCGATGGTGAGTTGTTTATGGTAAGCGTTCGGGGAATGCGGAATGCTCTCCCTGCGGTTTGACCGATGACCGGAGGACAAGCGTCGACGGGATCTTTCTGAGCCGTGTTTCTTCGGCAGGCCCGTTGTAGAAGCGTTCGAGCGCCAGGTCGACCGAGGTGCGGCCGATCGCGTACATCGGCACTTTCAGCGTGGTCAGGGGAACCGGCATTTTTTCCGCAATGCCGGTATCGTCGGCGCCGACCAGGGAGAATTCGCCGGGAACCTTGCGTCCCAGCTCCCGCAATGCCGTGAACGTCCGTTCGGCGGTGGCGTCGTTGCTGCAGAAGAAGACGCCCGGCAGCTCTTTTCCGCAGGCTTGAAGCATGTCCCTCAGCGGTTCCAGGGGGGAGGAGAGCTGCGGAATCCGCAGAATCCATTCATCGCGCAGTTCCATCCCGTTCCGGCGGAGGGCGTCGATGGAGCGGGCGGTGCGGCTGCGGTAAGTGTAGTTGAAATAAGGATTCGGCTCGAAACATTCGCCGATGACTCCGATGCGGTGGTGGCCATTCTCCTTCAGGTATCCGGTCAGGGCGGCGAATGCGCCTTCAAGATCGCAGACCACCGAGGCGATCCGCACATCGTGCGAATAGCCGGAGATGAAGATCTGCGGCAGAAAATTCTCCGTCAGAGTCAGCTCGAGCGGACGGTCGGGTGTGAATCCGCGATCGCCGAGGTGGATCATCGCCGTCAGGCGCGACAGCATATTTTTCAGCCATTCGCGCACTTCGGCATCCGGTGTTTCCGGAGGGGGCAGCAGCAACGGCATCGGGGCGTATCCGAGTTCAGCCGCCCGGTCGAAAATTCCGCTCAGGTATTTCAGCGGTGTTGGGGTGTCTCCGCCCGCGAACACCGAGAATTGCCGGGGCAGAATGATGCCGATCGAGGGGAAAGGCGGAATGACCCGGGTAAGTGCATGCGGAGCGATGCAGATCGTTCTGCGCCCGTCCGGCAAATGCAGAATTCCATCGCTGATAAGCTGTTCATAGGCACGGTGAACCGTGTTGCGGTTCAGCATCAGCGATTCCGCCAGCTGCCGTTCCGAAACAAAAGGGCGTCCCGGCAGCGGGCGGCTTCGGAAAATGTCTTCGACGATTCCGCGGCTCAGTTGCAGATGAAGCGGTTCCGCGCCGCCGCGGTTGAGTTTGATCGTCGGCATGTATCTTTTTTCGATCATCTGGCAAACCATTTATTTAATTGACGGCTGTTTCGGTATTAATTATTATACCGGAATGCAAGGCGGATGTCAATACCCCGAACATGCTATTTTATCGATATTATGGTATGCTTATGGGTAATAGTATATTGTGTCGCATCGACTTGAAAATCAATTTATTGCGTCGAAAAAAATACCAGAAGATGAAAGGCCGCGCCGTTTATGGCGCGGTATCGGGAGACGGCGGAAGGAAAAACTTCAATACGTTTTTCTCCGGGCGGAAACGCGGGATAACAGCAGGAGCCGCATTGTCGCCGCCGTTCCCGCCGGGGCGCGGAGCGGACACGCGGTCTATGCGGAATGCTTGCCGCGCCGCATGACGCTGAAGAGTTCCGGGAGCTCCGGCGCACGGCAGAGCAGGCTTCCGCCGAAGTAGAGGACGAGGAACAGCACGCCGAGCACCGCGAAGGCCGGAAACTCCCCGACGTGGCGGAAGGTCAACCGGATGCGGAGCAGCGGGTAGAGCCAGTAAAGCAGCGTCCCGGCGGCAAGCGCGACGCCGAGCGAGCGGGCGAAGGTCCGGATGATGCTGCGGCTGCCGAGCGGAATCCCCTCCTTCTGCAGGTGGCGCAGCAGGAGCGTGTTGTTCAGCATCGAGGCGAGCACGGTGGAGAGCGCGATGCCCCCCTGCTTCAGGTGCCACATCAGGATCAAATTCAGCACGATGTTGCAGCCGATGGCGATCAGCGAATAACGCAGCGTGGTCATCATCATCTTGCGGGCGTTGAACGGTGCGAGAAGCACCTTGATCGAACAGAAGGCCGGAATTCCGGCGCCGTAGAAGATCGCGACCATGCGGGCGGCCATGAGGTCCTCTTCGGTATAGTTTCCGCCGAGGCAGAGGATGCGGATCATCGGTTCCCAGAAAAAGATGACTCCGACCGCCATGGGAACGCAGAGGAAATAGACGTGCCGCAAACTGAAGGTGAGGTCGTGCGAAATTTCGTCGAGATTGCCGCGCGCGGCGGCCCGCGACATCGTCGCGGTCAGCACCGAGCCGAGCGCGATGGCGTAGATGCCGATCGGCAGGTCGATGATGCGGTCCACGTAGTTGAGCGCCGGAACCGCTTTAGGGCCGAGGCAGATCGCCAGCGCGCGGTCGACGAGGAAGCTGATCTGCAGCGCGGCTCCACCGATCATGCCGGGCAGCACAAGCCGCCAGAGCCGCCCGAGAATGCCGCTTTCGCGGAAGGCTTTGCGCGACATGGCCGGAAACCGTCCGGCTTTCCAGAGCAGCAGCAGCATGAGCGCAAGCTGAATTGCGCCGGAGATGAGGACGAGGACCGAAAGGAACTCGAGGAAACCGACCAGCTCAGTTCCGGCCAGGCCGCGGCGGAAAGCCGCGTAGAGGCCGCCGATCAGGAAAAAATTCAGCAGCAGTGCGCCGAGCGCGGGCAGCACGAAGATCTTCCGCGTGTTCAGCACCGCGCCGATCGCGCCGACAAGGCAGATGAAGAACGCATACGGCATCAGCAGCGGCAGGATCATGAGCGCCAGTTGGACGCGTTCGCTGGCCAGTACCGGCAGGAACTCCTGCACGGAGCCGGTGAGGGCAAGGCGGCGCAGCCCGAGCGCTCCTCCGGCGACGACCGCCACCACGAGGGCGAGAATCAGCGAAAGCACCGAAAAGACGATGCCGAGCTCGCGGCGGACCTGCTCCGGCCCGGATTTTGCATCGGTTTCGGAGATGAGCGGAATCAGGGCGGTTCCGAGCGCCCCTTCGCCGAGCAGCCGGCGGAACGTGTTCGGAATCGCGAACGCAAGCCCCCAGGCGCTCGCAATCGCGTCGCCGCCGAGCACGCGCGCTTCAAGCATGACGCGCACGAGCCCGAGCACGCGCGACAGAAGCGTCGCGGCCGATACGCCGAGCGAGCTTTTGAGGATGCCGTGTCCGCCGCCTGTGTTCATGTCACTTCGCGTAGGGTTTCATGGCGTCGAGCATTTCGCGGACGGCCTGCTCCATGCCGGTCATGATGGCGCGGCCGACGATCGAATGGCCGATGTTCAGCTCCGAAAGGTGCGGGATTTCGAGGATTCCGGCGATGTTTTCGTAGTCGATGCCGTGTCCGGCATTGACCGAGAGTCCGAGCTTGTGCGCATGTTCCGCGGCTGCGATCAGGCGGTCGAGCTCCTTTCGCCGCTCCGCGCCGGCGGCGTTCGAATAGGTGCCGGTATGAAGCTCGACATAGTCCGCGCCGGCTTTCGCGGCTGCATCAAGCTGGTCGAATTCCGGATCGATGAAAAGGCTGACGACAATGCCGGCCGCATGAAGCTTCTCCACCGCCGCCGCGACCTTTTCGAGCTGCCCGGCGACATCGAGGCCGCCTTCAGTGGTCAGCTCCTGGCGTTTCTCCGGCACGAGGCAGCTGCTGTGCGGCCTGACCTCGCAGGCGATGCGGACCATCTCGCCGGTGACCGCCATCTCCATATTCAGATTCTTCACATGGGCGGCGAGTTCGCGGATGTCGGCGTCCTGGATATGGCGGCGGTCCTCGCGCAGGTGCGCGGTGATGCCCCAGGCTCCAGCCTTCTCCGCGAGGAGGGCGCCTTCGAGCGGCCGCGGGGCGGCGGCTTTGCGCGCCTGCCGCACGGTGGCGATATGGTCGATGTTCACTCCGAGCTTCAGCATGATGATTCTCCTTCTATTTGCGCAGTTTCAGCTGCGGCCGGACGGTTGTACCCCGCGGCGAGCGCCGCGGCGGACTGGATGTCGTCGGTCACGATCCCGATGCGGCGGGGGCGGGCCGCAAGGCCGCCCGCCGCTTCGACGAGGGTTCTGATATCGTCAGCGCTCCATCCGCTCCCGGTTTCGGGCTCGGGGTGAAGCGCGAAAAAGTCACTGTAAAAGCGGAGACGGTGAAGCGCCTCCCTGTCCGGTGCTCCCGGCGTACATTCGAGCGAAAGCGAGATGCCGGGATACAGCAGGTCGCGGAGCAGCCGCACATAAGAGTCCGCATTTCCCGGCAGCCGGACGCCGAGGCGCAGCTTCAGGCGGTATTCGTCGAGAATGCCGAAACTGCCGTGCAACAGCAGGACCAGGGCGTCGCGGTAGGCCGGCTCCCGGAACATGCGTTCCCAGTCGAAACGGAGCCCGACCTCGGAGCACCGCAGTTCGAGCGCACGCTTGCAGCGCGCCCGGAAAAAACGGGCGAATTCGATCCTGAGCGCCGTGTTCTGCTCCGGCAGCAGCGCGGCGATTTCGTAGGCGACGAGTTCGCGCGGAACGATCGCGACCTTGCCGGAAGCGATCCTGTGCAGCTTCATGCGCAGTTCGGCGCTGTCGAACGCACCGCCCGGCACGGCGAGGAAGGCGAGCCCTTTCGGGTACGGTTCCGGCATCCGGGCGAAGCCGTCCTCGCTGGAGAAGACCACGCCGAATTCGACCGGCGGATTCATAGGAACCCCGCTTCCCGCAAAGTGTCCATCGTGATGTCGGACTTCGGCTCCGGCGCCCGGCCGGAACGCAGTTCGAACTGGCGGCGCACATATTTGCCGATGACATCCCCTTCGAGATTGACGAGGGAGCCCGGCGTCCGTTCGACGAGGGCCGTGTCGCTGCGGGTGACCGGGATCAGCCGCACCGTGAAGAAATCGCCGCCGACCTCGATCACGGTCAGCGACACGCCGTCGATTGCGATGCTCCCCTTTTCGACGAGTTCCGGCGCAAGCAGCTCCGGCAGCGCGACGCGGAGCTCAAAGTCGCCGTCCGGCATCTTCCGGTAATCCAGCACGGGGGCGGCGGCGTCGATGTGGCCGGAGACGATGTGCCCGCCGAGCCGGTCGCCGACGCGGAGCGCGCGTTCGATGTTCAGCAGCGATCCCGGCTTGAGCCTGCCGAGATTCGTCCGCCGCTGGGTTTCGGCCAGGGTGAAGAATTCGAGCGTGCCGCCCGGCAGCTCGCGCTCAAGCGTCAGGCAGCAGCCGTTGACCGCGACGCTCTCGCCGTACTGCGGATCCGCAAACGGTTTCGACGGGCGCAGCGTCAGGTGCTCCCCATGCAGATTGACCAGGACGCCGGTCATTTCCACCAGGCCGGTAAACATCGTTATTCCTCCAGATCTCCGGATATGGCGATATCCTCGCCGTAATGAGTCACTTTTACATTGTGCAGCTTGCGCGCGAACTCCATCGACTCGGGGTTGTTCCCGCCGAGCACAGGGCGGCTGTCGCGGCCGCCCAGCAGCTTCGGCGCGATATGGAATTCGACCGTATCGACCACGCCCGCGTCGATCGCCGCCGCCGCGAGCTCGCCGCCGCCTTCGATCAGGAGGCAGGTGATGTTGCGCGCGCCGAGGCGGACCATCAGGCTGTGCCACTCCTCGTTCGTCTCGAGTTCGACGCGTTCGGCATTGCCGTCCGGAAAA
The DNA here is from genome assembly GCF_009695545.1 of Victivallis lenta. Lineage (NCBI taxonomy): Bacteria > Pseudomonadati > Lentisphaerota > Lentisphaeria > Victivallales > Victivallaceae > Victivallis > Victivallis lenta. The sequence continues at coordinate 8,887 of NZ_VUNS01000016.1, forward strand.
AAGAACGCGACCTCTTCGTCATCCATGCTGCGGCTTGCGATGATCCGGAGCGGCTGCCGCGGCCACGAATCCGGCTCGCGCACCGTCAGCTGCGGCCGGTCCTGCCGCACGGTTTCGCCGCCGACCATGATTGCGTCACTGAGGCGGCGCAGCGCCTGAACCCGCCGCCGCGCTTCCGGCCCCGTGATCCATTTCGATTCGCCGGAGGCGGTCGCGATCTTGCCGTCGAGCGTCATCGCCATTTTCAGAATTACGAACGGTTTTCCGGTTGCGATCCACTTGAAGAACGGCCGGTTCAGCTCGCTGCAGGCGCTCTGCTCGACGCCGACCGTGACTTCGATGCCGGCCGCCCGCAGAAGCTCGATGCCGCGCCCGGCGTGGTGCGGATTCGGGTCGGACGAACCGATGACGACCCGTTTGACGCCGCTGGCCAGAATCGCATCGGTACACGGCGGCGTCCGCCCGGTCGTACAGCATGGCTCGAGCGTCACATAGAGCGTCGCTCCCTTCGCGTCGAAGCCGTGGCGGGCCACGTCAGCGAACGCGTTGACCTCGGCATGGGCCTCCCCGGCCTTGAAATGGTAACCGCGGCCGATGATGACGCCGTCGCGCACGACGACGGCGCCGACCATCGGATTCGGGCTGGTCAGCCCCCAGCCCATCCGGGCGAGGCCGAGCGCCTCCTGCATGAATAATCGATCGGTACTGTCTTCACTCATCGCTTGCTTCTTCTCCTCACTCTTCGCGCGGGGCCTCTTCGCCGAACAGGGCGTCGGCGTAATATTCGGGACTGAACGGCTGCAGGTCCTCCGGCTGCTCGCCGAGCCCGATGAAAAACGTCGGCAGCTCGAACTCCTGGTGCAGCGCGACGACCATGCCGCCCTTGCCGGTTCCGTCCAGCTTGGTCAGCACGAGCCCGGTCACGCCGGTGGTTTTCGAAAATTCGCGCGCCTGGTTCAGCACATTGCCGCCGAGGCTCGCGTCGACGGTCAGCCAGACTTCGTGCGGCGCGCCCGGGTAAACCTTTTCGATCGAACGGCGGATCTTCGCGAGTTCGTCCATCAGCCCCTTCTGGTTGTGCTGGCGCCCGGCCGTGTCGATCAGCAGATAGTCCGCATTGCGGGCGAGAGCGGCCTGGGTCGCGTCATAGGCGACGCTGGCCGGATCGGCGCCGTGCTTGGCGGAAACGACCTGCGAATCGGTCCGCTCTCCCCAGAGCTGGAGCTGCTCGACCGCCGCGGCGCGGAACGTGTCGCAGGCCGCAAGGACCACGCGCCTGCCGTCGGCACGGAACCGTGCCGCAAGCTTGCCGATGGTCGTGGTCTTGCCGCTGCCGTTCACGCCGACCATCAGGATCACGGTCGGTTTGCCGGGCTCCCCGGTATGGATCGCTCTTGCACGCTGGCGCAGGATGTCCTTGACGGTTTCGGAGGCGATCCGGGCGAGATCGGCGTTGGTCGCGATGGCGCCGCGTTCATACCGGTCCCGGATTTCGCCGACGATGCGGAGCGATGCGGGCACACCGAAATCCGCCGCGATCAGCAGCTCTTCGAGCTCGTCGAAGCTTTCGGCGCTGTGCGCCTTGACGCCGGTGAAGATCGAGCCGATCGTCCGGGCTACTTTGGTGGTGGTTTTTTCGAGTCCCCGTTTGAAGATCGAGAAGATCGATTTCATTCCTGCCCGCCTTTCGGTTGCCTGTCGCCGCGCGGATTCCGCTTCAGGGTGTCCTTGACGCCGTTCAGGACGCCGTTGATGAAGTTGCCGGCCTCTTCCCCCGAATAGTCGCGCGCGATGCCGACCGCTTCGTCGATGCTGACCACCGGCGGGACATCCTCCATATAGAGCATTTCCGCGACCGCGATGCGCATGATATTGCGGTCGACGAGCGAAATCCGCTCGAGGTCCCAGTTCTCGGTGCGTTTCCGGATCGTCGCATCGATCTCTTCGCCGTTCAGCGCGACGGTGAGGTAGAGCTTTTCCGCATACTCCCTCGCCTTGCGGCCGAGCCGGTTCTCCTTCAGGTCGTGTTCCGCCCTGATCTGGTCGAAGAAAAGGCCGAAAGTCACGGCGTCCGGCAGTTCGTGCCGCATGTCGCAGCGGAACAGATACTGCATGGCCAGCTCGCGGCCGATCCGCTTCGCGTGGGGAACCGGACCGGGTTTTTCACTGCAGTCGTCGTCGAACATCACCGGATCGCCTTGCTGAGGTTCGCCATTTCAATCGCGGCAACAGCGGCATCGACGCCCTTGTTGCCGGCCTTGGTTCCGCTGCGCTCGATCGCCTGCTCGAGATTCTCGGCCGTGATCATGCCGTAGGTGACCGGCGTGCCGGATTCGAGCCCGAGCTGCGCGAGGCACTTGGCGACTTCGGAGTTGATGTAGCCCGCGTGCGGCGTTGCGCCCTGGATAACCACGCCGAGCGCGAGAACCGCATCGAATTTTCCGGTCTGAAGCAGCTTCTTCACCGCGAACGGGATCTCGTACGATCCCGGAACATAGGCCACGGCCACATCCGCCGCGTCTCCGCCGTGGCGGACGATCGCATCCATCGCGCCGTCCAGCAGCTTGCTTACAAAGAAATCGTTGAACCGGGCGCAGACGATCCCGAACTTGAGGCCCTTCGCGTCGAGATTCCCTTCAAAAACCGTTCCGGCACTTTTGCTGTTGCTCATCCGTAACACCTTTCAGATTGCTGTTGTCGTTATCAATCAACCCGGCGCCGCCGCCGTGGCATTGCGCCGCCGCCGGTTTCTCCCGCGGCGGCGCGACTGTTATCTCAATTCCACCTTGAGCTCGTTCTTCAGTTTTTCGCGCAGCTTTTCGAAGCGCGCGTTCACCTCCGCGTCAGTCAGCGTCCGTTCGCCGTTGCGGAAGGTCAGCTGGTAGGCCATGCTTTTCCGGCCGTCCTTTTCGAAGATGTCGAAGAGCCGGACCGATTCGAGGTCGGCCGGTTTCGCTCTGCGGATGAATTCCAGCACGTCCGCATGGGTCAGGCCGGCCGGAGCGACGAACGCCACATCGCGGCTCGTCGCCGGGAACAGCGAGAACGGCACATAGTAGCCGGCGCCGTGATCGGCTCCGAGCAGCACCGCCGCGTCGAGCTGGGCGGCGAAGACCGGATAGGTCGTCCGCCATCCCTTCGTGAGATTGCGCGAAAGCTCGCCGAACATGCCGGCCTTCTTCCCTTCGATCTGGACTTCGGCGGCATGTCCCTTCCGGAACCGCGCATCGTCGGCCGGCACAAACCGGTACCGCTTGATGTTCATGAGCTCGAAAATGGATTCGAGCGCGCCCTTGAGGTCGTAGAAATCATACTGGAGCTTCTGTTCGTCCGAATAGCGCTCCGGATGCTTCAGCCCGGTCAGCGCCATGCAGAGCTCAAACCGCTCTTCCGGGAACAGTTCCGGATTCCGGCAGAACGCCTTGCCGATTTCGAACAGTTTCTGGGTCAGGTTTCGCCGCGAGATGTTCCGCTCGAGCGTGCCGAGCATTTCGCCGAGCAGGCTCGGGCGCATGATGGCAAGCTCAAGGCTGATCGGGTTCGAGAGACGGATCAGGTCCGCTTCGCCGAACCGGCTGTCCGAAAGCGCCGATTCACGGTTCACGGTGCTGTAATGCAGACACTCGCAGAAGCCGGTCGCGATGATTTTGTTCCGCATGGTTTCGAGCGGCAGGTAGGCGTCTTCGCGGATTGAGGCGCAGAGTTTGCCGGTGACCGGAATCTCCGGAATTTTGTCGAGCCCGTCGATGCGGGCGACCTCTTCGATCAGGTCCGCCTCGCGTTCGAGATCGAGTCGGAAGAGCGGCGCCGTGACGGTACAGCCGGTATCGGTCACCTCATCGACCTTCAGATGCAGCGCCCGGAAGATTTCGACGATGCGTTCGTTCGACACCTGTGTGCCGATCAGCGCGCGGACCCGGTCGAACCGGCAAGGAATCACTTTCTCCTCCGGCCGCCCAGCATTCACGTCGACGAGTTCGCTGCCGAGCTCTCCGCCCGCGGTTTCGAGGATCAGCTGCGCCGCGCGGTTCGAGGCGAATTCCGCCATATCCCAGTCGACGCCGCGTTCATAACGGTAGCTCGAGTCGCTCGAGATGCCGAGCTCGCGGCTCGTTGCGCGGATGTTCGACGAGAAGAAAACCGCGCTCTCCAGCAGCACATCAGTCGTCGCCTCGGTCACGCCGGAGAACTCGCCGCCCATCACGCCGGCGAGCGCCATCGGCTTTTCGGCGTCGGCGATCACGAGGTGGCGCGGTTCGAGCGTCAGGGTCTTGCCGTCGAGCGTGGTGATCGTCTCCCCGGACTTTGCGCGGCGGGCGACGACGCGCCCCTCCCTGAGCTTTGAGCGGTCGAACGCATGCAGCGGCTGGCCGAGCTCCATCATGACGTAGTTCGTCACGTCGACCACATTGTTGATCGGGCGCAGCCCGACGCTCTCGAGCGCCTTCTGCAGCCACTCCGGAGACGGGCCGACCTTCACGTTGCGGATCAGCCGCCCGGTGTAGCGGCGGCAGAGGTCCGGCGCTTCGACCGTGACCAGGCCCGGAGCCGGAATCGTGCACGGCGGCACCTTCACCTCCGGCAGCTTCGCCTCGGTGCCGAGCAGGCAGGAGACATCGCGCGCGACGCCCCACATCGAAAGCCAGTCGGGACGGTTCGGCGTGACTTCGATCTCAATCCGGGTGTCCCCCGGAAACAGCGTTTCGACCGGCAGCCCGAGCTCGGTATCGGCGGCAAGCAGCATGAGGCCGTCGTGATTGTCGGAGAGCCCGAGCTCCTTCTCGCTGCACATCATCCCCTGCGACTCGATGCCGCGGAGCTTCGACTTCTTGATTTTGAAATCGCCCTCCGGCGTATGGAAGACGGTTCCGATCGTGGCGACCGGAACGACATTGCCGGGGTCGCAGTTCGGCGCGCCGCAGACGATCTGCAGCGTGCTGCTGCCGGTATCGACCGTACAGACCGACATATGGTCCGAATCGGGGTGCGGCGCCCGGGTCAGGATTTTGCCGACGACCACGCCGGCCGGAACGGTTCCGGCCGTTTCGACGGCTTCGACTTCGATTCCGGCCATCGTCAGCTTGTCGCAGAGAGTCGCGAGGTCGCAGTCGATCGTGACGTATTTGGCCAGCCAGTTGCGCGAAATATTCATTTTGAGTGGGTCCTCATGTCGGTTCAGAATTGTTCGAGGAAACGGACGTCGTTTTCATACAGATACCGCAGGTCCGGAATCCGGTAGCGCAGCATCGCGAGCCGTTCGATTCCGAGGCCGAACGCGTAGCCGCTCCAGATTTCGGGGTCGTAACCGACGTTCTTGAGCACGTTCGGATCGACCATGCCGGCTCCGGCGATTTCGATCCAGCCCGAGTTCTTGCAGACCGGGCAGCCCTTGCCGCCGCACATGATGCAGGAAAAATCATATTCGACCGATGGTTCGGTGAACGGGAAGAAGTGCGGCCGCAGCCGGATCTTCACCTTCGGCCCGTACATCTCGGTCGCAAAGGTGCGCAGCACGCTCTTGAGGTCGGCCATCGAAACGTTCCGGTCGATGTAGAGCCCTTCGATCTGGTGGAAGTTCATGCCGTGGGTCGCGTCCGGCGTATCGCGGCGGAACACGCGCCCCGGCGCGACGATGCGGACCGGCGGCTCGTGCGACTCCATCGTGCGGATCTGCACCGGGCTGGTCTGCGTGCGCAGGATGCGGCCGTCGTCGAAATAGAACGTGTCCTGCGGATCGCGCGACGGGTGATCCATTGGCGTATTCAGCGCATCGAAGTTGTGGAAGATGTCCTCGATCTCGGGCCCCTCCGAAACGATGAAGCCCATGCGGCGGAAAAGGTTCGCGCACTCGTCCGCGACGATTGTGACCGGGTGCTTGTGCCCGCAGCTCCAGCGCCGTCCGGGCAGGGAAAGGTCGATCGCATCCGCCGCCGTCTCCGGCGCGGCGGCGAGCCGGGCCGTCGCCTCGTCGATCATGGCCTGGATCTTGTTGCGGCCTTCGTTGAAGGCGCGACCGGTCTCCTTGCGTTCTTCGGGCGCGACGCTCCCCATCTCCTTCGACAGGGCCGGGAACAGCCCGTTCCGTCCGAGATAGTCGATCCGGATCTGTTCGACGGCGGCGGCGTCTCCCGCGGCGGCGGCCTGCGCCGACGCTTCGCTCAGCGCCCGGTTGATTTTTTCGATAATCGCATTCATAAGATTTTCTGTTCCTGAAGTATATCCATCATGCCGCCTGCGGCGGCTCAATTCCGAGTTCCGGCAAATCTTCCCGCCGCCGGATGACCCGAATTCGCCCCGGCGGGGCGCCCTCGGTGCATCAGGCGGCGGCAGCTAAATCGCTTTGTTCCGTACGGCATGTTCCCGTTCCCTGTTGAAATCGGCCCTGCATGAAAAGCAAAAACAGCTTGAAGCCGGTGAAAAAAGTCACCACCTTCAAGCTGTATCAGCATGTATTACGAGCCTCAGGCCTGGGTGACTTTTTCCACCAGGGCCTTAAACTCCGCGGGTTCGTTGACCGCGAGATCGGCCAGAACCTTGCGGTTCAGCTCGATGTTCGCCTTCTTGAGCCCGTTCATGAACTTGCTGTAGTTCACATCGAGCGCGCGGCAGGCCGCATTGATGCGCACGATCCAGAGACCGCGGTACTGCTGCTTCTTCTGCTTGCGGCCCTTGTACGAGTGAACGCCCGCCTTGTCGACCGCATCGTAAACGGTGCGGATGTTCTTGCTCGCGTTCCCGTAGAAACCCTTGGCGCGTTCCAGCGTACGCTTGCGGCGCTTGCGCGACGGCACGGCATAAGTGACTCTCGACATTTCTGAATTCCTCCGTCGTTGTTGATTAGAGACCGTACGGGAGCGCGGCCTTGATCCGGCTCATTTCGGTCGACTTCACGGCTCCGTCCTGACGGAGACGACGACGGCGCTTGGCGTTCTTCGACGACTTCAGATGTCGGGCGCCCGCCTTGTGGTGCCGGAACTTGCCGGTTCCGGTCTGCTTGAGCCGCTTGGCGGCACATTTTCTGGTCTTCAGCTTCGGCATTGTTCGGTTCCTTCCTGATAATCAAGGATTGTTCTCCGCCGAGCCGGTCAATGCGCCACCGGCTGCGGCGGTTCGCTCCTCCCCTTATTTGGGAGCGAAATTCACGGAAATATTTCTCCCGAGCATCTTCGGTTTCCCGTCGGCGTCCGCATGCGGAGCCAGCTCGGCCATGACCTGATCCATCAGCTGGTAAGCCAGATCCTGATGGGCCATTTCGCGGCCGCGAAGTGCCAGAGTGACTTTTAATCTACACCCTTTTCCCAAAAAGTCAAGCGCATGCTTGATCTTTGTCTCATAATCGTGACTGTCGATGTTGACGTGAAATTTGACTTCCTTCAGTTTCTGGGCAGCGGAATTCTTGCGCTGCGTCTTCAGATTTTTCTTCTGCTCATACTGAAGCTTGCCGAAATTCATGATGCGGACCACCGGCGGCGTGGAACGGTCCGATACCAGAACCAGGTCCAGGCCGGCACCCTGCGCCAGCTCACGCGCCTTCGCCAGCGGCACCACATCCATCTGTTCGCCTTCCGGCCCGATCAGACGGACTTGATCCGCAGTGAATGTACGATCATTGGGTTTCAACAACTTAGCAATAGCGATACCCTCCTTCCAAACAGCTTGTCATCTGCTATGCTTCCGCGCCGGAATCACACCGGCGCGGCTTGTCGTATTCAATACAATACTTTAAACAATCTTATTTTCAACCTCGAAACGCATTTTTTCCGCAAGTTGTTCGATCGAAAGCGTTCCGAGTTCCCCTTCGCGGCGGCTGCGGGCGGCAACCGCGCCCTCCTCCGCTTCGCGTTCGCCGACGACGAGCAGATACGGAATGCGCGCGTTGCGGGCATCCTTGATCTTCGCCCCGAGGCTCGAGGCCCGGACATCGGTTTCGACCCGGAACCCCTTCCGGCGCAGCTCAAGTTCGACCTGCTTCGCGTAGTCGAGCTGCTTCTCCGACACCGGCAGCAGCCGGGCCTGTTCCGGCGCAAGCCACATCGGGAACGCCCCCGCATACTGCTCGATCAGGATTCCGAAGAACCGCTCGAGCGAGCCCATCAGGGCGCGGTGCACCATGTACGGCCGATGCTTCTTGCCGTCCTCGCCGATGTAGGTCATGTCGAACCGCTCCGGCAGATTGAAGTCGAACTGGATCGTCGCGGTCTGCCATTCGCGGCCGATCGCGTCTTTGACTTTCAGGTCGATCTTCGGGCCGTAGAAAGCGCCGCCGCCCTCGTCGACTTCGCAGTCGAGCCCGAGCTTGTCGACCGCTTTCTGCAGCGAGGTGATCGCTTTTTCCCAGCGCTCCGGTTCGCCGACCGCCTTGGCCGGGCGGGTCGAGAGATACGGCTTGATTTCGGTAAAACCGAAGCATTTCCAGATGTAGAGGCTGAAGCGCAGCACTTCGGCGATTTCATCCTCGATCTGCTCCGGAGTGCAGATGATGTGCGAGTCGTCCTGCGTGAAGCCGCGGACGCGCAGCAGCCCGTGCAGCGCGCCGGACTTCTCGTAACGGTAGACCGTGCCGAGCTCGGCCCAGCGCAACGGCAGCTCGCGGTAGGAGCGCAGCCGCGACTGGTAGACCTCGATGTGGAACGGACAGTTCATCGGCTTGACATAGTAATCCTTTTCATCGATCTGCATCGAGGAATACATGCCTTCACGGTAGAAATCGAGGTGTCCGCTCGTCTCCCACAGAATGCTCTGGCCGATGTGCGGCGTGTAGAGCAGCTGGTAGCCGTTCCTGTAATGCTCTTCCTTCCAGAACGTTTCGAAGGTGTGGCGGATGAACGCCCCCTTCGGATGCCAGAGCACGAGGCCCGGCCCGACGTTTTCCGAAAAGCTGAAGAGGTCGAGCTCCTGTCCGAGCTTGCGGTGGTCGCGCTTGGCCGCTTCCTCCTGCATGCGGATGTGCTCTTTGAGCTCCTCCTCGCTTGCGAAGGCGGTGCCGTAGATGCGCTGCAGCATTTTGTTTTTCTCGTCGCCGCGGAAGTAGCTTCCGGCGATCGACAGCAGCTTCACGGCGCCGATGTCGCCGCTGTTCGCGACGTGCGGGCCGCGGCAGAGGTCGACAAAGTCGCCGGTCTTGTAAAAACCGATCTTCTCGCCTTCCGGAATATCGGCGAGCCGCTCGAGCTTGTAGGGCTGTCCGGCCTCCTTCAGCATCTTTTCGGCTTCGGCGCGCGGGAGCTCGAAGTGCTCGAACGGCAGCTTGCGGCCGATCAGCTTCTTCATCTGCTTCTCGATCTCCTTCAGGTCCTCATTGACCAGGCGATGCTCCATGTCGAAGTCGTAGTAGAAGCCGTTTTCGGTCGCGGGGCCGATGTCGAACTTCGCATCCGGATAAAGTTTCTGGACCGCCGCGGCCATCACATGGGCCGCGCTGTGGCGGATCGTATCCAACGGGTAGTTGCTCATTTTTAAAGTCCTTCAGTCAATCAATCGATCAGTACGGAATCAAACACGGTGCGATTTCCGCGCCCGGTCACGCCCGCGTCGGTGACGCGGGGGAATCCTCTCTCGGTTGATTTCAACTTTCTGTTCATCATGACACCTTATCGTCAACGTCCGCCGGTCCGGGCGGACGGTCAGTAACGGTAGCTCTCCGGCTTGTACGGTCCCTCGACCGGCACACCGATGTAGCCGGCCTGTTCCGGGGTGAGCTTCGTCAGCTTCGCACCGAGTTTTTCGAGGTGGAGCCGGGCGACCTCTTCGTCGAGTTTCTTCTCGATCAGGTAGACGCCGACCTCGCGCCCGGCGTTGCGGGCGATGTCGATCTGCGCGAGCGTCTGGTTCGTGAAGCTGTTCGACATCACGAACGACGGGTGGCCGGTCGCGCAGCCGAGGTTCACGAGCCGCCCTTCGGCCAGCAGGTAGATGCAGTGCCCGTCCGGGAAGGTGAAGCGGCTGACCGGGCATTCGCTGCCTTTGATGACGGTCTTCCTGATTCCCGGCCAGCTCTCGAGTTTCGCAACCTCGATTTCGTCGTCGAAGTGGCCGATGTTGCAGACGATCGCCTGGTCTTTCATCTTCGACATGTGCTCGGCCGTGATGATCCGGCAGTTGCCGGTGGTCGTGACGTAGAGATCCGCGTACGGCAGCACGTCTTCGACCGTGCAGACCTGGAATCCGGCCATGCACGCCTGCAGCGCGCAGATCGGGTCGATTTCGCTGACCATCACGCGGGCGCGCTCGTTGCGCATCGCCTCGGAGCACCCCTTGCCGACGTCGCCGTAGCCGCAGACCATGACCGTCTTGCCGGAAAGCATGACGTCGAGCGCGCGCTTGATGCCGTCGGTCAGGCTGTGGCGGCAGCCGTAGATATTGTCGAATTTGCTTTTGGTGACCGAATCGTTCACGTTGATCGCCGGGAAAAGCAGCTCGCCCTTCGCCTGCATCTGGATCAGGCGATGGACTCCGGTGGTGGTCTCTTCCGAAACGCCCTTCACGTTCGCGGCGACCCGGTGCCAGTGGGTCGGGTCCTCCGCGAGAACCTTCTTCAGCAGCGCATTGATGATTTTCAGCTCGGCCACATCGGTCGGCGTGTCGAGGATCGATGCATCGTTTTCGGCCGCGAAGCCGCGATGGATCAACAGCGTCGCGTCGCCGCCGTCGTCGACGATCTGGTCCGGGCCGGAGCCGTCCGGCCAGGTCAGCGCCCGGTAGGTGCACTCCCAGTACTCCTCAAGCGTCTCGCCCTTCCAGGCGAAGACCGGAACGCCGGCCGCCGCGATGGCCGCGGCAGCGTGGTCCTGCGTCGAAAAAATGTTGCAGCTCGCCCAGCGGACGTCCGCACCGAGCGCTTTCAGCGTCTCGATCAACACGGCGGTCTGAATGGTCATGTGGAGGCTGCCCATGATCTTGACCCCCTTCAGCGGCCGGCTGGGGCCGTATTTGGCCCGCGTGGCCATGAGGCCCGGCATCTCCTGCTCGGCGATTTCAATTTCCTTCCGGCCGAAATCGGCCAGGCCGATGTCTTTCACCTTGTAATCCATACTCTTCAGTTTCCTTCATTCATCCTGCGTTTGATTTCGCGCCAGCGCTCCTCCGGAATTTCGGAGCCGACCACCTTGACGACTTCGGAACTGACCAGCGCGCCGTAGAAGGCGGACTCGGCCAGATTTTTCCCCTCGTACAATCCGTACAGAAACCCGGTCGCCCAGAGGTCGCCCGCCGCCGTCGTGTCGGCCGGATCGGCAACCAGCTGCGCGGGAACCCGCGCCGTTTCGTTGCCGGACTTCACGACCGCGCCCTGTCTGCCGAGCTTGATCGCCGCGACTTCGCACCACGAAGCGAGCGTGTCGAGCTGCTCCGCGACCGGGATGTCGCCGAGCAGCATGGCCGCTTCCTCTTCGTTCGCCATGATCACGTCGACGTACTCCCGGAGGATCGACGGCAAACTCTCCCTGAAGTCGCGGACGACCTCGAAGCTTGCGAGGTCGACACCGATCCGGCAGCCCGCCTCCTTCGCCTTCCGGAGCACGGTCGGCATGATCGCCGAATAGAACATGTACCCCTCGATATAGACGAAATCGTACTTCGTGAAATCGACGGCTTCGGCTTCGTCGGTCCGCAGCAGCAGCGACGCGCCCAGGGCCGTGCGCATGGTCCTCTCCGCATCGGGCGTGATCATCGAGAGGCAGGTGCCGGTCGGCATCTCGGCTGTGGCGATGAACGCCTCGTCGGAGCCGCCGAGTTCGCGCAGCTTCCGGCGGTAGAACCGGCCGTGCTCGTCGTCGCCGAGCTTGCCGAGCATCGCGGCCGGCACGCCGAGGCGCGCCAGGCCGAACACGGTGTTGCCGGTCGAACCGCCCGGAACCAGCCGCGGTTCAACCGGCAGCCGGTCGAGCACCGACCGCTGGAACTCCGCATCGACCATGACCATCCCGCCTTTTTCTCCGGGGATGGTGCCGAGAAACGCATCGTCCACCTGAACGAGAATGTCCAGAAGCGGCGAACCGACGCCGAGCAGTTGAAATGCGCCTCCCTGTTCGGAGTTGCGCCCGTGCAGAATACTCATTTGATTACTTCAGATATTCCGCCGCCGCGGCTTTGATCTCTTCGACCTTGTCGGTCTTCTCCCACGGGAACTGCGGACGGCCGAAATGGCCGTAGGCCGCCGTGTCCGCATAGCTCCACCCCTTGCCGGGGTTCTTGAGCCCGAGCGCCTTGACGATCGCGGCCGGCTTCAGGCTGAACACCTTGCGGATGACTTTCTCGAGATCCTGGTCGCTCTTGAGCTTGCCGGTGCCGTAGGTGTCGACGTTGATCGACAGCGGTTCGGCCACGCCGATCGCGTAGGCGACCTGAACCTCGCACTTGTCGGCCAGCCCCGCCGCGACGATGTTCTTCGCGATGTAGCGGCACATGTAGGCGGCCGACCGGTCGACCTTCGAGGGGTCCTTGCCGGAGAACGCGCCGCCGCCGTGGCTGCCGACGCCGCCGTAGGTGTCGACGATGATCTTGCGGCCGGTGAGGCCGGTATCGCCGTGCGGGCCGCCGATCTCAAAGCGGCCGGTCGGATTCACGTAATAGACGATGTCGTCGTTCAGCAGCTCGGCCGGAACGACCTTCCTGACGACCTCTTTGACGAGAGCTTCGAGCCAGCTGTGCTCCATATCCGGCGTGTGCTGGTGCGAAACCACCACGGCGGTCACAGCGACCGGCTTGCCCTGGGAGTAGCGGATCGAAACCTGACTCTTCGAATCCGGACGCAGGTAACGGTACTTTTCAGGCTCGGTGTGGCGGAGGCGCGCTAGCTCTTCGACGATCTTGTGCGCGTAGTAGATCGGGGCCGGCATGAGGGCCGGAGTCTCGTTCGACGCATAACCGAACATCATGCCCTGGTCGCCGGCGCCCTGCTCGGTGAACATGCCCTGACCTTCGGTCACCCCCTGGGAGATGTCCGGGGACTGCTTGTGGACACAGACCATGACCTTCGCCTCGTCGGCGCAGAAGCCGACGTTCGGGTCGTTGTAGCCGATTTTGCGGACCGCGTCGAGCGCGATCTCCTGCCAGTTGATCTTCGCCTTGGTGGTGATTTCACCGGAGATGACGACGAGGTTCGTGGTGGTCAGCGTCTCGCAGGCGACGCGGCTGTCCGGGTCCTGCATGAGACAGGCGTCGAGAATCGCATCGGAAATCTGGTCACAGACCTTGTCCGGATGTCCTTCGGAAACGGACTCGGAGGTGAAGACGTGATCGGTATGGATCTTGCTCATTCTAGATTAACTCCTGATATTGAGTGGTTTTTCATATTGTTTCGTGATAACGCAAAACGCCCGGCCGGTCGGATGAACAACCGGACGAGCGGGCTTCTGCGGGCTTAAAAGCTGCTGGAAAAACGCATCTTGCGGAGGCTGATCAGCGCTGCGGCATCCGCATCGGGACCGGAACGCCGCGGCGGTTCTGGCCCCAGACGGCTTCGCCCGAGCCTTCGACGGCCGGCTTGTCCTTGCCGTAGCTGAGCGTCTTCATCCGGTGGTCGGCCAGCCCGCGGCCGGCCAGGTAGGCGCGGATCGCATTCGCGCGGCGTTCGCCGAGCGCGCGGTTGTACTCTTCGGTGCCGCGCTGGTCGCAGTGGCCTTCGATCAGGAGCCCGAGCGTCGGATTCTGCTTCAGGTAATCGGCGATGCGGTCGAGGTTGTTCTGTTCGGACGGCACGAGCACGTCCGAATCATACGCGAAATAGATGATCGGCATATTGAGGCGGTTGCCGGTCGGGTCGGCTTCGGTCCAGCCGTCCGGATCGGTCTTGCCGGCGTTGATTCCGTCATTGGCTCCGTCGGACCATCCGGAGGCCGCTCCGGGTCCGAACGGATCACCCGGGGTGCCGCCGAGGCCGGTCTGGTTGAAGCCGCCGGCCGGATCATCGAACGCTTCTTCCACCATCGTGGTATTTTCTTCCGGCGTATCGTTGCTGAACAGACTGCAGCCGGCTCCGCCGAGGCCGAGCAGTGCGACGATGACGGCTGAACTCAAGAAATGCTTCATCATAATTCGTTTCCCTCCTGAAATGCAATCCTGTGGACTGTGGCAAATTCGTTTTGCCATTTAAAATAGACTTGAAATATGAAAATTCCAATCTTTTTCCGACAATAAAGATGTTTTTTTTGCGATTCTTTCTCCCGCGCGGGTTTATGCATAAAAAAAATCTTGATATTACGCCTGAACTCTGCTATATTTTCCTCTGATACGTGAAACATGCAGTCTGGAGGGCATCTGATCATGGACATCGACTGGGAAAATCTCGGATTCAAATTCATGCCGGCCCGGAGCAACATCCGGTTCCATTACGCGGACGGGAAGTGGGATGACGGTACGCTTACCGGCTCCTATGACATCACCGTAAGCGTCGCGGCCAACGCATTCCATTACGGCCAGGCGATTTTCGAAGGCGGCAAGGCGTTCCGCTGCAAGGACGGCAAAGTCCGCATCTTCCGCCCGGAAGAGAACGGCAGGCGGCTGAACCGTTCCGCGAGCCACCTGCTGATGCCGGAGTTTCCGGTCGACAAATTCGTCGAGGCGGTGAAGACCGTCGTGCGCGACAATGCCGACTTCGTGCCGCCCTACGGCACCGGCGGCGCGCTCTACATCCGTCCGGTCATGTTCGGCACCACGCCGCAGATCGGCGTCGGCGCGAGCCTCGAATATGAGCTGATCATCATGGTCGTGCCGGTCGGCGCCTATTACAAGGGCGGCATCAAGCCGGTCGACGCGATGATTTCGCGCGACTACGACCGCGCCGCCCCGCACGGCACCGGGCATATCAAGGCGGCCGGCAACTATGCGGCCAGCCTGATCTCGAGCAAGCAGGCGAAGGAGCGCGGCTGCGCGGTCGCACTGTTCCTCGACCCGGCCACGCACACGTTCATCGACGAGTTCGGCACGAGCAACTTCCTCGCAATCACGAAGGACGGCAAATACGTCACGAGCGAATCGGATTCGATCCTCGCTTCGATCACGAACAACTCGCTCATGACGCTGGCCGCCGACCTCGGCATGCCGGTCGAGCGGCGCAAGATCCGCGCGTCGGAGCTTGCCGATTTCGCGGAGGTCGCGGCCTGCGGCACCGCCGTGGTGCTGACTCCGGTGGGACGCATTTTCAACGGCGACGAGGTGATCGACTACCATTTCACCGAAATCGGACCGCAGCTGAAGAAACTGTATGACGAGATGACCGGCGTTCAGGTCGGCGAACGTCCGGACCGGCACGGCTGGCTGACGGAGATCTGATCATGGAAATCTTCAGGACGCCGGCCGAGCTTCAGGCTTACGCGCTGTCGAACAAGCGCGCCGGCCGCACGATCGCGCTCGTGCCGACCATGGGGTATCTGCATGCCGGGCACTGTTCGCTGATCGACATCGCCCGGCAGAAGGCCGATCTCGTGATCGTCTCGATCTTCGTGAACCCGATTCAGTTCGGGCCGTCCGAGGATCTCGACAAGTATCCGCGCGATTTCGAGCATGATGCGAAGCTCTGCACCGAGCACGGCGCCGATGCGGTGTTCGCGCCGGAGCCGGGCGTGATGTATGCGCCCGACGCGTCGACCGTGGTCGAGGAGCAGAAGCTGTCGCGCCCGCTTTGCGGCGCCCGGCGCCCGGGCCACTTCCGCGGCGTGACGACGGTGGTTGCGAAGCTTTTCAATCTGGCGCTGCCGGATTACGCGGTGTTCGGCATGAAGGACGCCCAGCAGCTGCTGGTCATCAGGCGGATGGTGCGTGATCTGAATTTTCCGGTTGAAATCGTGGCGGCTCCGCTGATCCGCGAGCACAGCGGGCTGGCGCTTTCGTCGCGCAATGCCTATCTGACGGCCGATGAGAAGGAGCGCGCGGTGATTCTGTCGCGCGTGCTCGATGCGGCGCGCCCGGCGCTGATCGCCGGCGGGGTCGAGGCGATTCCGGCCGTGCTTGAGGTCATGAAACATGAAATTGAAAAAGCCGGCGGGCGGATTGATTATGTCGAAGCGCTCGACGCATCGACGCTTGAGACGCCGAATGCGAAGACGGCGGACCTTCTGGTCGCGCTCGCCGTCTATTTCGGCAACACGCGCCTGATCGACAATACACTGGTCTGGGTGAAGCAATGAAGAAACTCTATTACGACTCTCCCGGCTTTGAAAACGAGCTCCGCGCTCTGGCGGACCGGCCCGGCTATCCGCCGGAGATCGAGCCGCAGGTTGCGGCGATCATCGATGACGTCCGCCGCGAGGGGAATGCGGCTCTTGTGAAGTATGCCGCGAAGTTTGACCGGGTCGAACTCGATCCGGCCCGGTTCCGGGTGACGGACGAGGAGATCGACGCCGCTGCGGCCCTGCTTTCGGAGCGCGAGAAAAAAGCGATCGACACGGCTTTGTCGCAGGTGCGCGATTTTGCGCTGGCGACGGTGCCGCGCGCCTGGTCCGCATCCCCGCGTGCCGGGGTCATGCTCGGGGAGAAATTCACTCCGATGGACCGGGTCGGCGTCTATATCCCGGGCGGCACGGCTCCGCTGGTTTCGACCGTGCTGCATACGGCCGGGATTGCCGGTGCGGCGGGAGTCCGCGAAATCGTCGCGGCGACTCCGGCCAACCGGGAGGGGAAGGTTCATCCGGCCGTGCTCTATGCGATGCGCAAGGCGGGCGTGACTGAAATCTACCGGCTCGGCGGCGTATATGGTGTCGCGGCGCTTGCGCTCGGCACGGAGTCGATCCGCAAGGTTGAGAAGCTGGTCGGCCCCGGCAACGCATATGTGACGGCGGCCAAGAAACTGCTTTACGGCAAGGTCGCGATCGATATGGTGGCGGGGCCGTCGGAAATCCTCGTCATCGCGGATGCGGAAGCGAATCCTGAATTCATCGCGGCCGACCTGCTGAGCCAGGCCGAACACGGCTCCGGACTTGAGCAGGCGGTGCTGGTCACGACCGACCGCGCGATGATCGACCGGGTGGAGGCCGCGTTCCAGCGCCAGAAGGCGACGCTGCCGAAGCTCGCCACGGTCGAACGGGTCGAAGCCCGCGGCATTTTCCTGATCCACGTCGCGGACCTCGAACAGGCCGCCCGCGTGGCGAGCGCCTACGCGCCGGAGCACCTCGAAATCCAGACGGCGAATCCGGAGGCGGTCGCGGCGAAGATCACGGCGGCCGGCGCAATCTTTCTCGGGGCCTGGACGCCGGAGGCGATCGGCGATTTCTGCGCCGGTCCGTCGCATGTTCTGCCGACCGCATCGAGCGCGCACTACTTCAACGGGCTGGAGACGGTCAGCTTTTTCCGCCGGACAAGCCTCGTGAAGTACGACGAGGCGGCGCTGCGGCGCGAAGCGGGCATCGTCGAATGCTTCGGCGAGATGGAGAGCCTGGCCGCGCACGGCCGCGCCGGAACCATCCGGGTGAAGTAAGGGAAAGTTCTTTGAGTGGGCGGGAACGGCGTTGAGGCCGTTTCCGCTCTTTGTGTTTTCATCAGGAGCCGACGGCGACGACGACCAGTCCGGTGATGACCAGCGCAATCCCGGCCAGCCGCGGGCGGCCGGGCTTTTCATGCAGCAGGAAGATTCCGGCCAGGACGCCGATCGGGAGGCTCATCTGGCGGAACGCCTGAATGTAGCTGACGTTCGTGACGTGGGTCATGGCGATCAGGATCAGGATATAGGCGGTCGACGAGAAGATTCCGGAGATCACCGGGGTTTTCGTCTTCAGGAACAGTTTCCGGAACTCCTGCCGCTCGGATATGCTGCACGAAACCGCAAAGAGCAGCATGAGGGCGAGCCCGGCTTCGATCAGAAACAGGTAGGCCATCGAGCTGAGGAGTCCCGTCTGTTCCACACTGGCGCGGACGAGGCGGATCGCCATGCTGTCGAAGATCGTGTAGCCGGTCGTGCCGGCCGCCGCGATCACGATGAACTTCAGGGCGCCGGAACGGTAGCTGGCCGGCCGGAACTGATTCCAGCGCATGAGCGGCATCAGCAAGCAGCCCGAGCTTAAAATCACCATGCCCGCCAGCGTCACCGGTCCGGGCGGCGCGCCGATTCCGGCCAGCAGCGTGACGGCGGCGGTCAGCAGCACCGGCAGCGCCCGCGTCAGCGGGTAAACCAGACAGATGTCGTCCTTCCGGTAGGCGTTGGCGAGGCCGTAGATATAGATGAATTCGCTGACCAGACTCCCGGCCAGAATCGGCCAGAACATGGCCGGCAGGTTTCCGAGCCGCAGATCCGACAGCAGAAAGCACGGCAGCCACAGCAGCGCCGCGGTGGTACTCGTCAGGCTGTAAAAGCTGAGCGACGGAATCTGCTTTTTACTCAGGAAATTCCAGCCGGCATGCAGGAATACCGAAACGAGAACGAGCAGGAACGCAACGAGAGTCATGGCGTTATTTCCCTTCCGCTCCGCCGAGAACGCGTTCGCGGAAAGCAGCCGGACGCTTCGCAAGCAGTTCGAGCACCGGGCTCAGGCCGGGTTCCCCGCCGAGAATGGCGAGCATGAGTTCGCCTTCGGTCCGGCAGAGCGCTTCGTGGCGCGGAAAATATTCGCGCAGCAGGAAGTGCATATAACGCGAAAGGCGGCAGCTGCCGTGGCAGTGCGGACGCTCGTTCTCCGGCGCGTCGACGGCGGCGGAGTTCCCGGCCCGGATGCCGGCGGCGAGATCGTCGAACGATGCCGAGCGGGCCAGAACGACCGTATAGTACCAGCCGAACAGGCCGCCGACGTCGGTGCCGTGCGAGTCGCTGAGCCCGACGACCGGATAATCCGCCCCGGCCGCGCGCTCCTCCATCCAGCGGGCGACCTGCAGCGCGTTCGACTCGGACTGGTGCTTCCAGAAGCCGCCGATGAGTTCGAGCGCATCGAATTTTCGGCGTTTGAACACTTCATCGACCAGCGCTCCGGAGAGCACGTTGCGGCGGCGGACGTCCCAGTACGGGTGGCAGAAGACGGCGAGCCCTCCGGCTTCGCGCACCTTGTCGAACACCCATTCCGTTGCGGCGACGGCGAACGGATTCACGCCCGGCGCCACCGGCCCGAGCGACGGGATGCGTGCTTCGACTTCGCGCCGGAACTTCGCTTCATCTTCGCGGAAAAGCGCATTGACGCTGAAGCGGCCGCCGAAATTCAGCATGTGGACCGGGCACTCCGGCGGATGGACCTCTTCGCCCGGAAGAAGCGCCAGGCCGGTCGGATGCCGCCTCCAGTAATCAATCGCCTCGAGCGACGGTTCGTAGCGGTGGTGGTCGCTGATTGCAAGGAAATCGAAACCGGCTTCGCGGTAACGCGCCGCGACATAGGCGGGCGACTCTTTTCCGTCCGAGCGGAGGGTGTGGACATGAAAATCCCCTTTGAACGGGAGCAGGCCGTACCAGTCCGGCAGCAGCGAGTAGACGCTGAATTCCCGGAGGAGATTGCCGTCCGTGTCTTCCACGATGATGATGTGCTCCTGTTCCCCTGCAAAACGGGCGCGCACGAACAGCGAACCGTCTTCGTGCAGTTTCCAATCGACGAGTTCGAACGGATCGGAGGTCTTCTCCCAGGAGAAATCGAGCTGTCGTCCGTCCGGCATTGCGCCGAGTCCCGGAACCACGGCGACCCGGACTCTTTCGGCTGGCGGGAAAGCCGCCTGTTCATAGCGCGGGCGGATACGGACCTCCGAAATTTCATCGGCCCGGACGGTGAGGGGAGACACATCGAAGTACTGGACGCTCTGGTTCATTTTACTTTCCTCTGCCAAGAACGGATGTTTGATTCTGATGTCGGTTGTAATCGAACATTGCGGATATTATATTATTCCGTAATGCTTATTTCAACCCGGATTCGACAAATAAAAGATGTCGATTTTTTACGACATATCGGGAGGACACGGCAATGAACATCATCGATCAGCTCGAAAAGCTCGGTCTGAACGGCCGTCAGGCCAAAGTTTATCTTGCGCTTCTGCAGCTGGGCACGGGAACCGCCATTGACATTGCGAAGGCGACCCGCTTCAAACATCCGACGGTATACGATGTGCTTGACGTGCTGAAGGAACGGGCGCTGGTCACGGAGACTTTTGAAGGCGGCCGCAAGCTTTTTTCCGCCGAGGACCCGAACCGGCTGCGGCTGGCCGAAGACGAACGGCGCCGGACGCTGGAGGGGCTGCTGCCGGATCTGCAGGCGCTGTACCGCGGCGGCAGCCGCCGCCCCAGGGTGCGTGTTTATGTCGGACCGGAAGGGATGGAGGCGGTTGACGAGGAGCTGCTGGCGGTCAAGAGCGGGGAGTACTTTTATTTCGGCGGGGTGCGGGAGATGATCCAGAATTCGAGTGAGGAGCATTTGAGCGATTATTACCGCAAGCGGCTCGAGCGCGGCATCTGGTCGAATGCGATCCGGATCCGGGGGGAAGAGGACGATCTGGATTATATGCAGAACGGGGAACAGCACCTGCGGCGTGTGCGCTACCTGCCGAAGCCGATTCTTGAGAATTCGGCCGGGCTGTATCTGTATGATGACCGGGTTGCGGTCATTTCGGCGCTGAAGGAGAACTACGCAATGATTATCGAGAGCAGTGAATTGTCGCTTTTGGTCAGGACGATCTGGAACTGCATCTGGGAGGTTGCGGAGGAGCCGAAAAGCAGTCACGAGCATGCCTGACAACCGTAAGGGGAGCGAAGCGACCGGGTTCAGGGCCATTCGGCCCTGACGCGGATTCTTAAGGACGCGTAGTCCTTAAGTGGAGTTTGAGGCAACGCCTCAAGCAGACCCGTGCGAAGCCCCAGCTTAGAAGACCGCAATGAAATTGCGGTGCTTCGCCCGGTGTGAGCGACGCGGCGAATGCCGCGGAGCGGTCAAAGGGTCTGCCGCGTTGCAATTCCGGTCAACCATGATTGACCGGAGCCGCGAACATTGTTTGAATGCGCGTCCCTGATGTCACAACACGCCTGTGGGGAGCGAAGCGACCGGGTTCAGGGC
This sequence comes from Victivallis lenta, assembly GCF_009695545.1. Lineage (NCBI taxonomy): Bacteria > Pseudomonadati > Lentisphaerota > Lentisphaeria > Victivallales > Victivallaceae > Victivallis > Victivallis lenta. Next base: position 29,832 of record NZ_VUNS01000016.1, read on the forward strand.
CTTTCGGCCCTGGCGGGGTACCAAGGGGCGCGGAGCCCCTTGGCGGAGTCTGAGGCGGCGCCTCAGGCTGACCCGGCGAAGCCCCAGTGCAAAAATCCGCAACAAAGTTGCGGTGCTTTGCCCGGTGTGAGCGACGCGGCGAATGCCGCGGAGCGGTCAAAGGGTCTGCCGCGTTGCGATTCCGGTCAACCATGATTGACCGGAGCCGCGAACCTTGTTTGAATGCGCTCCCTCTGATGTTACAACACGCCTGTGGGGAGCGAAGCGACCGGGTTCAGGGCCTTTCGGCCCTGGCGGGGTACCAAGGGGCGCGGAGCCCCTTGGCGGAGTCTGAGGCGGCGCCTCAGGCTGACCCGGGCAAAGCCCCAGCGCAAAAATCCGCAACGGAGTTGCGGTGCTTCGCCCGGTGTGAGCGACGCGGCGAATGCCGCGGAGCGGTCAAAGGGTCTGCCGCGTTGCGATTCCGGTCAACCATGATTGACCGGAGCCGCGAACCTTGTTTGAATGCGCTCCCCCTGATGTTACAACACGCCTGTGGGGAGCGAAGCGACCGGGTTCAGGGCCTTTCGGCCCTGGCGCGGATTCTTAAGGACGTGCAGTCCTTAAGTGGAGTTTGAGGCAACGCCTCAAGCAGACCCGTGCGAAGCCCCAGCTTAGAAGACCGTAATGAAATTGCGGTGCTTCGCCCGGTGTGAGCGACGCGGCGAATGCCGCGGAGCGGTCAAAGGGGTTATCGCGTTGCAATCCCGACTAACAATGATTGACCGGAGCCGCGAACATTGTTAAAATGCGAACCGTCAATGTAGCAGACAGGGGGAAGCGCGCCCCTTTCGGGGCGCGGTCTTTCTGCGCGTTCGCGCAGCAGACCGTGCGTGCTCCCCGTCCGAATCTTCGATTCGGTTTGTGAGCTGGTCGTTCCGCCCGCAGGTAGCCTCCGGCGGCCGGGGCGCTTCGCCCCCGGACCCCAGACCGGCAGGGTGCCGGTGCCGACGGCGGCTCTGCCGCCTTGCAGTTCCGGTCAACAACGATTGACCGGAGCTGCAAACCTTGTTAAAATGCGAGCTGTCAATGTAGCAGACAGGGGGAAGCGCGCCCCTTCCGGGGCGCGGTCTTACTGCGCATTCGCGCAACAGACCGTGCGTGCTCCCCGTCCGAATCTCCGATTCGGTTTGTGAGCTGGTCGTTCCGCCCGCAGGTAGCCTCCGGCGGCCGGGGCGCTTCGCCCCCGGACCCCAGACCGGCAGGGTGCCGGTGCCGACGGCGGCTCCGCCGCCTTGACTTTGATTTCATTATCTCCCGGCAGCGTTTTTTCGCACTATTCCGCGGAAAATTCGATCAGCATGGCGGTCTCGTCGCAGCAATCGTTCTTCGGGCATTTTGCGCAGTCGCTCCAGATCTTTTCCGGAAACAAGCTGCGGTCCACCACCTGAAAACCCAGCGCCTTGAAGAATTCGACCTGATAGGTCAGGGCAAACAACCGGAATTGCTTGCGTTTCACGCGGAGACCCGCGATCAGCGCCTCGATCATCGCCCGGCCGATTCCCTTGCCCTGAAACTCCGGTTCAACCACCATCGAACGCACTTCGAGCAGGCCGTTCCCGAAATCGCGCGCTGCCGCGCAGCCGCGAACCGTTCCGCCGACCTCTGCCACCAGAAAGTTGCCGAGGTAGAAACGGATATCCTCCTCGCTGCGGGCCAGCACAATCGCTTTTTTCGAATAGATGACCAGCAGTTCATGGATCTTTTTTACATCGGCTTCCGTCGCTTCACGGACCGTCAGAAGGTTTTTCACTCGACCGCCTCTTTCGCGGCGTCTCCTTCCGGCGCAGCCGCTTCCGGGGATTCCTGCTCTCCCGGAGCCGGAAGCGCTCCTTCGATGAATCTGCCCATGGACCGGAATTTCTCGTATCGTTGTTCGCGCAGTTTGCTGCCCGAAAGCTTGCGCAGCTCCGAAAGCTGCTTCGCAAGAACCTCGCCGAGCAGCTTCGCTGCCTGTTCATGGTCGCGCTGGGCTCCCCCGAACGGCTCCGGGATGATGGCGTCCGCAATGCCGAGCTCAAGAAGCTTCTCGGCGGTCAGCTGCAGCGCATCGGCTGCCTGCGGCGCAAATTTGCGGTCCTTCCAGAGAATCGCCGCGCATCCTTCCGGCGTGATGACCGAATAATAGGCGTTCTCCATGATGAGGACCCGATTGCCGACGCCGATGCCGATTGCGCCGCCGGAACCGCCCTCGCCGATGATGACCGAAATGACCGGCACCCGCAGCGCGAACATGTCGCGCAGATTGACCGCGATCGCTTCGGCGATGTGCCGCTCCTCGCTGGAGATGCCCGGGAAGGCTCCCGGAGTGTCGATCAGCGTGATGATCGGCACATCGGCCTTGTCGGCCAGCTGCATCAGGCGCATCGCCTTGCGGTAGCCCTCGGGGCTCGGCCAGCCGAAGTTGCGGTAGACGTTCGATTTCATGTCGCGCCCCTTCTGGGTGCCGATGACCATGACCGGTTTGCCCTGGAACTTCGCGAAACCGCCGACGATCGCTTTGTCGTCGCGGAAACGGCGGTCGCCGGAGAGCTCGATGAAATTCGTGAAGAGATGGTCGATGTAGTCGAGCGTGTACGGGCGTTCCGGGTGGCGGGCGAGCTGAACCCGCTGCCACGGCGTCAGCTTGCTGTAAATCTCCTTCATGGTCTGATTCATGCGCTCGGTCAGCGAATTGATCTCGTTGGAAAGGTCGAGCTGGTTGTTTTCGGAGAGCTCCTGCAATTCCTGCAGCTTTTTGCGCAGCTCTACGATCGGTTTCTCGAATTCCAGATGGGTTTCCGGCATAATTGTTAACTCCCTTGAAGTGGTAATGCCTATTCGACGATTTCGACCGGAGTTCTGCCCGGTACGATGGTGTAAAGCGTCTCCACATCGGCGTTGCGCATGCGGATGCATCCGTTGCTGAGGGAGCGCGTGATATCCGAATCATCCTGCGTGCCGTGGATTCCGTAACCGAGCAGCGGCCGGTCCGGCGAGCCGGTGGGGGCGAGTTTCAGGAAATAGTTGCCGAGCGGATTCTCCGGGTCTCCGTACTTGATTACGCCGCCCTCCGGCGAGTACCAGTCCGGATTCCGGAGTTTGCTCGAAATGACGAAACTCGCGGCCGGCGTTTTGCCGAGCCGCCCGAGGCCGACGTCGAAAACGGCGTAGAGCCGGTCGGAACTCTGTCCGGCCTGCCGGCTGCAGTTGTAAAGTTCGAGCAGCCGCGGTCCTTTGCGGACCACGATTCTCCACGGCCCCGGATAAATCAGCAGCCGCCGGCCGAGCCGCAGCACGTTATTGTCGGCGGGAATCCCGTTCAGGCGTTTGATCGCTTCGATGGTCGTCCCGTACTTTGCGGCGAGGGCGCTGTAACTTTCGCCCGGTTTCACCGGATGGACCAGCATGTATTTTTCAATGTTCTCACGGGCGTCGAACGAGGCCAGATTCGCTTCGGTGAGCAGCGCGGCCGCCTGCCGCCATTCCGTGGAGAACGGAATCACGGAAGGGCTGGAGAGGATGTTTCCGGCAGCGGCGGCGGCATCGGGGTAATTCTTCTCCGCAAGGCTCTTTTCGGCACGGTTGAAATCAGCGTCCAGCGACGGTCTCACGTCAGCCGGAATTTCGGTCTGCGGCACATCCGGGCGGTCGATGATCGGGTCTCCGACCCACGGCTTTCCCTTTTCCGGGGTCTGCGTGGCATCGGCGGGAACCGGCAGCGGCTCCTCCACTTTCGGCTCCTCCTCCGCCGTGCCGGTGTTTTCGATCGGAGTTTCGGCCTCTGCTTCGCCGGGCAGCTGCGTTTCTCCGCTCCCGTCCGGCGGCCGATTGCCGGGCGCCGGCGTTTCCCCGGCTTCACTCGGCGGTTCCGTTTCCCCCCCGGCGGAGGGGAGTTGCGTTTCGTGCGCCGCCGGGTCGGAGACGGCAGAGCCGTCATCCGATTTCGGAATCAGGTAATAGATCAGCCCGGCGGTCAGTCCGGCGACCACGAGGAAGATGACGATGAGACGAACGTAAATACCTGTCCGGCTCTTTCCCTCCCCTGCATGATCGAATTCGTAATCGATCCTGGCCATACCTGATTTTCACCCTTCCGGTTGATTAACATGACAGCGAAACAGGAATTAATATAGTGCAACATCCCTGTTTTTCAATGAGATAATTTGATTTTTACCGGAAAGAGCGGTATATTTATCGCTTGACTGAATCCGGACCGGAATTGAAAATGACCCCGGCCTGCGCTTCCTCATTCGCAGAAAACCGGGAAAATCTTTACAGTTTAAGGAAATAAAAACCATGGATACACAGACGACCAACCTCATGAAAGGCAGCGAAATCACCATCAAATGCTTGGAGCTCCTTGGGGTTGAAGTCGTATTTGCGTATCCGGGCGGGCAGGCGATTGAGCTGCATCAGGCGCTCTCGAAGTCGAAAATGCGCGTGGTTCTGCCGCGGCATGAGCAGGGCGGCGCGTTCGCGGCAGGCGGCTATGCCCGGATTTCCGGGAAGGTCGGAGTCTGCATGGCGACCAGCGGACCCGGCGCGACGAACCTCGTCTCCGGCATCGCCGACGCATATATGGATTCGATTCCGACCGTTTTCATCACCGGGCAGGTGCCGAGCTCGATGATCGGTAAAAACGTCTTTCAGGAGACCGACATCATCGGCGTGACCCGGCCGATCGTCAAGCACAGCTTTCTCGTGCTCGACGCGAAAGATATTCCGCAGGTCATGAAAGAGGCGTTCTACCTCGCGGCCTCCGGCCGGCCCGGTCCGGTCGTGGTCGATATCCCGAAGAATATCCAGCAGCAGCGCGTCGAATTCAACTTCGACGTGCCGATGTCGCTGAATTATTATCACCCGGACCCGGTGTTCGATCCGGCGGACGCGGACCGCATTCGCGCGATGATCGCGGCTTCGAAGCGTCCCTGCATCTATGCGGGCGGCGGCATCATTTCGGCCGGAGCTTCCGCCGAACTGGTGAAGTTCGCCGAAAGCTACAATATTCCGGTCGTGACCACGCTGATGGGAATCGGCGCGATTCCGGAGAAACATCCGCTTTCGCTGCGCTGGCTCGGCATGCACGGTTCGGTCTACGGCAATTACGCCGCGAACGAATGCGACCTCCTGCTCGCCTTCGGCGCCCGGTTTGACGACCGGGTGACAGGCAATCCGCAGAAATTCGCGACCCGGGCGAAGATCGTTCATGTCGATGTCGACGATTCCGAAATCAACAAGAACAAACCGGCCGACCTCGGCATTGTCGCGAATATCAAGGATGTGCTGACCGCTCTCAATGAGAAGCCGATGCGCCGGGAGTACGCCGACTGGTTCGCCCGCATTGCGGAGTGGAAAGCGAAATATCCGTACAACAGTTACAAGACCAAGCTGAACCACGTGCAGCCGCAGTTCGTCATACAGACGCTGTCGCGCCTGACCGGCGGCAACGCGGTCATCGTGCCGGGCGTCGGGCAGCATCAGATGTGGGCGGCGCAGTACTACGATTACAGTTTCCCGCGCCAGCTGCTGACTTCGGGCGGACTCGGCGCGATGGGGTTCGGGCTCCCGGCGGCGATGGGGGCTAAGGTCGCCTGTCCCGATAAAACCGTCATCAACATCGACGGCGACGGCAGCTTCCAGATGAACATCCAGGAGCTCGGCACGCTCTTCGTCGAGGAGATCGATGTCAAGATGATCATCCTCAACAACCAGCATTTAGGCATGGTTGCTCAGTGGGAGGACCGGTTCTACAACTACAATCGCGGCAACACCGTGCTCGGCCGCTGCAAGGGGGCCAACGGCAAGGGAGCGGGCAAGCATTGCGACGGCTGTGACGGCACGATCTGCACCGGCCTCCCGTACCCGGACTTCGTTACGATCGCTTCGGGGTACGGGATTCCGGGGCGGCGGGTGTTCACCCGCGAGGAGCTCGAGCCGGCCATCGAAGAGATGCTGGCCTGCGACGGCCCGTTCCTGCTGGACGTCTACACCGGCTATGACGAACACGTGCTGCCGATGATTCCGCCGGGCGGCGATTACACTTCGATCATCATGGAGTGAGGGGAAGATGAAGCTTCTGGTCAGGCCCTCTCGCCTCCGCGGCGAAATCGCGGTGACCGGCTCTAAGTCCCACACGATCCGCGGCATTGCGGCGGCGCTGGCCGCGAACGGCACAAGCGTGCTCGTCGCGCCGCTCGAGTCGGCCGACACGCGCTCGACCCTCGAGGCCGCCAGGCTGCTTGGCGCGAAGGTCCGCGAACACGACGATGTCTGGGAGATCACCGGAACCGGCGGCGTCTTTACCGATCCGGGGCGGACGCTCGACCTCGGCAACTCCGGCACCGGCATGCGGATGCTGACCGGGCTTTGCGCGAAGCAGAGCTTTCCGATCCGCTTCGATGGCGACGAGAGCTTGCGGACCCGGCTGATGGCCGGACTTTTCGATGCGCTCGCTCCGCTCGGATGCCGGATTGAATCGGCCGACGGCAAATGTCCGTTCACGGTCGAAGGGCCGCTCTCCGGCGGGGCGACCCGGGTGGACGGCACGACGTCGCAGTTTCTGACTTCGCTGCTTTTTCTGCTGCCGACGCTGGCGGAGGATTCGACGGTTGACCTCGATTTCCTGAATGAAAAGCCGTATATCGGCATTACGCTCGCGTGGCTTGATTCGTTCGGCATCCGCTATGAGAAGAGTGACGACATGCTGCACTGGCGGATTCCGGGCGGGCAGTCGATTCCGGCGTTCCGCAAGGTCATTCCTGCCGATTTTTCGACGGCGGCGTTTCCGCTTCTCGCGGCGGCGCTGGCGGGCGACGGCGTCGTGATCCGCAATCTCGACTTCACGGATGCCCAGGGGGATAAAAAGGTATTCTCCTATTTCGAGCAGATGGGCGCGAAGATCGGGCACGGCGCGGAACTGACGGTCGGTCCGACCGGCGGCCGGCTCCGGGGATGCTCGATCGACATGAACGAAACGCCGGATGCGCTCCCGGCCATGGCGGTTGCGGCGGCGCTGGCCGAAGGGGAAACCCGGCTGCTGAATGTGCCGCAGGCGCGGGTCAAGGAGACCGACCGGATCGCAGTCATGGCCTCGGAGCTCGGAAAAATGGGGGCCGATATCGAGGAGCTGCCGGACGGTATGATCATCCGGGGCGGCCGGCTTCATGGCGCTGAGGTGTCGAGCTTTGCCGACCATCGCATCGCGATGGCACTGGCGGTCGCCGGGCTGGCGGCCGACGGAGAAACCGTGATTGACGGGGCGGAGGCCGCGTCCGTCACTTATCCGGACTTTATCCGTGATTTTCAGAATATCGGTGCGGATTTCACTGTCATACAATAAGTTGCTGTATCATGAAAAACTGGCGGATCATCTTTATTCTCCTGATGTTTCCGCCGTTTTTATGGGGTGCCGCCAAAACGCCGCCGACGCGGAATGAAATTCTCGCGAAGCTCTATGCCGCCACACACCGTCGGGAGGCGAAGCCGGTTGAATCGGTCCGCATTGTGCTGTCGGGGAAACTGAAGATCGAATATCTGCGCAAGGGAAACCGGAGTCTGCTGCGTGAGGACGGCAAAGTTACGATTCTTTACGACGGCCGCCGCTGCTGGAGCAACGGCACGATCGGCGGCAACGACGCGACCTGGATTTTTCAGTTCCTGTTTGCGCTACGCCCGGTTCCGGAGCTGTTCGGAAATTTGAAACTGTTCCCGGAGCCGGATGGAGACACCTGTACGCTGCTCGGGCGGCGCGATCGTTACCTGACCACGGCGCTGATCGCGGTAAACCGGGAGACGGGACTTTGGGAGTCGCTATCGGTTTTGCATGACGGTTCTACCCGGCGGATTTCGCCGACCGGCTTTTTCGTTTCGGAAGGGCGCAATATTCCAGAAGGACTTCTGATCGACGGTGAGCCGTTCAAAGTCGAGAAGGTCGAATGGAATCCGCCGCTTGCGGATGAATTGTTCCGGATCGGTTCGGGGCAATCAGACGCGAACAGGCGCGAACTCGAACCGCGCCGGCAGCCGTAAAGCGGGCGCCGGCCTCCCGCTCCTCCTGAAGGGACGGTCCCTGAATTCCGCAAGGGCTGCATTGTGCTTCATTGACCTGCTTGAACTTTTGACGCCGCGTACAAGTATCCCCGGCGGGATTTATTGGGAAAACTCCGCTTTCGGCGCGAGTGCGCGAGTCAGCCTTGAGGGCGGCTCCTCCGTTGCCGCTCTGTGCAAAGTGATCAATTTTTCTCCGCACGGTGTTTGCCGTGCCGCGCCCGCAGCTGGCCGCAGGCCGCGGCATTCTCGCTGCCCCGCTCCGTCCGCACCGTTACATGCGCGCCCGCATCGGAAATCATCTTTTCGAATTCCGCGATCGCTTTCGGCGAAGGACGCCGGAATTTCGAGTCGGTTGCATTATACGGAATCAGATTGATCTTCGCATGGTGTTCGCGCGCCAGCCGGGCCATCTTCTGCGCCGCTGCGGGCGAATCGTTGATGCCGTCGAGGAGCGTGTATTCGAGCGTCACCATGCGGCCGGCTTTTTCGAGGTAGCGGTCCGCCGCCGCCATGATTTCGGAGATCGGGTAGCGCACCTTTCCCGGAATGATTTTCGCGCGTGTTTCGTCATCCGGAGCGTGCAGCGAAATTGCAAGCGTATACTCCTTCCCGAGCTCCGCGAACTTCAGCATCCCGGGAACGTAGCCGCTGGTCGAGACGGTGATCCGCCGCGGCGACATGCCGAAATACTCCGGCGCGCTCAGGATATGAAGCGTCTTCTGGAGCTCGTCGAAATTCAACAGTCCTTCGCCGATCCCCATGAACACGATATTGTCGGGCCGCCGGCCGGCCCGGCGGGAGCCGAGCAGAAACTCTTCGACCATCTCTCCCGCAGAGAGATTGCGGACCAGTCCGCCCCGGCCGCTTGCACAGAACAGGCACTGCACCGGGCAGCCGACCTGCGTCGAGAGGCAGAAGGTCAGCCGCTCCTCGCGCCCCGGAATCAGCACCATCTCGATGGTTTCCCCATCGAACAGCTCCAGGAGAAGCTTCTCTGTGCCTCCCGGCGTTCCGGCCGTCTCGGTGACGCGGCTGCCTGGCGCGTAAAACCGGGAATCGAGCATTCCGCGCAGCGGCAGCGGCAGGTTTTTCATTTCCGCCGGGTCGATTACGCCGTGTTTGTAGAGCCACTCCGCGATCTGGTTGGCCCGGAATTTCGCCATGCACTCCTTCACGCACCAGGCGGCAAGCTCTTCGCGCAGCGAACCGGCCAGAAACGGCTTCTTCGGAACTTCGACACTCAAAGGGCTACTCCAGTTTTTTGCATTTCGCTTCGACCCGGGCCGGATCGAAATCGTCGTCCGCCGCATAGTCGAGCGCTTCGCGGTAAGCGGCGAGCGCTTCGGCCTTCTTGCCGCGGGCCAGCAGGATGTCGCCGAGATGTTCGTAAATGACGCCGCGGGCCAGCTCCTGCTCGGAGGCGCGCAGGGCGAGATCAATGTACTTCTGAGCCTCGTCGTATCTGCCCTGGCGGTAAAGGACCCACGCCATGCTGTCGAGGTAGGCGTAGTTGTCCGGCTCGCCCTTGACTGCCTCTTCGATCAGCTTCGCGGCTTCGTCGAGGCGCACATTGAGTTCAGCCGCCACATAACCGACCGAATTTGCCGCGTCGGGAGATTCGATCTGCTTCGTGTCGGCCAGCAGCTTCCAGACCCGGTTCAGGAGTTCGACGTCCCGGAGCTTTTCGGCGACGATCAGCTGGCGGAGCGCATTCGCAAGATCGACGTCGACTCCGGGGGAGAGACGCTTCTCCATCGCATTGAGCTCGTCCCGCATCGCCTTGTAGTCCTTCTTCGCTTCGAGGACTTTCAGCGTGAACTCGTCCCGTGCGATCGGCACTTTGAGCTGTCCGATCTCCTTCTGCGCCTCGTCGTATTTGCCCTGCGCGATCAGGCTGTTGATGCTGATCAGCTGCGACACGCCCTTCCAGCCGTCGATCTTGCTGAGCTTTTCGACGATCGGCGGAATTTTGTCGAACTGTTTCGCTTCGATGGCGACGTAAGCGTAGCGGGTTTCGTTCGAAGGCTGCTGCGACGCTTTCACGAGCCGTTCCGCCGCCCGGAGCGCCGCTTCGGGCTTGCCGACCGACAAATAGAAATCGATGTTGCGCTCAAGCTCCTCCGGGGAAGCGTCCTTTTCAAGCGATTCCAGCTCGGTGAACAGTTGTTCGAACCGTTTTTCCGCCGCCCGGCGGTCGCTGTCGGCAAGGCCGAACCAGCGGGAGTCGCGCTTGCCGTAACGGGAAAAGAAGTGCTCGAAATCCACGGCGAAACGGAGCAGCATCGAACGGTACGCCGAAGCCTCGCGGTCGAGTTCCGATTCGAAATAATGCGTGCCGGTCCGGTAATCGCGGACCTGCTTCAAAGCCGAGGAGTAGGCGCCGATGATGTTGTAATACTCGTTTTTCTCATCATCCGGAAGCTTGTCCGGTTCGGAGACGCCGTCGAGGATGCCGCGGATATCGTCCAGATATTCCGCCGGCGGCAGATTGGCCGCGTAACACATCTGGCCGGCCAGCGCCGCCAGCCCGGGCACGTTCGGATTGGCGCGCGAGATTTCGAGCAGGGGCCGGGCGATTTTGCGGGCGTCGGCCCGGGTGTCGACCATGCCGCGGATGTAGTTGCGCGGCGGGATTGCCGCCGGATCGTCGCGCAGCACTTCGAGGAAGAGCGAGAACCGCTCGTCACGGTTGCGGCTCTTGGTCGCCGTCATGAAATTCTCGAGCGCGCGGACCCGTGCTTCGGCGGCGGCGGAAAACTTCGGTGCCGCGGCCGGCGCGGCCGGCGTTTCCGCGAGGTTGTCTGCGGTGATTTCGGCGCCTGAAAGGGAGATGCTCCCGACCAGGGCGCAAAGAAGCGTAAGCTTGGCTGAAATTTTCATGGCGTGTCTATGCTTTCGGATTGACCCCCGGACGGGGAGTGAAAAACTCTGTTCCCGGAAAAAACACACGCCCAACTCCAGTCGATCGCAGGACGAAGACAACCGGAATCGGGCGCAGCTGGCATACCGAAGAGATTATTTCTTCTTGTGCCGCAGCAGTTTCAGCTGCTTCTTCCGCTTGTGCTTGGCGATCTTCTTACGCCGTTTCTTTTTCAGGTTGCCCATGATTCTCTCTCATTTGTTTGAGTTTGTACGTTTCCTGTACATAATCACTGTAATTTAACCCGCTTTTGAAAAATTGCTCACTCCGAAACGAAAAAAATGCGATTTTTTTGCTGTTTTTGCCGTTTTTTTACGGAAATACCGGGTCCGCGGCGGCAGATTACGGGTTATTCACGGGAAATTTGGTCCCGCGCGGTTGAAAAAAAGAGCGCAACGCGGTATTTTTCTAGAAAACAGGCCAGGCGCGGCCGGAAAGACGAAACGCGCCGGAAAGGAATGCGTCGTGCTTTACAATCTGTTTGCGGTGTTGATTCTGCTGGGCTGGATTTTTTCCGGCGTTTACGCCCTCGATTCTATCAGCGGGAAGATCGGCGAGAATGCCCGGGGAAGGAAGTGGCTGAATCTGGCCGCCGTCTTCTTCGGGCCGTTCGTCCTGCTCGGCGTCTGGGCGTCATCCGCTTTCAGGAAGGAGGAGAGCGGCGAGGAGGGGGCGTCCGTTCCGGTCGTCGTGCGCGGCAAGGGGAAGCGCGGCGCTCCGGTCGCGCTGCTGACCGACCGCGCCGGGAATCCGGTGACGCCGCTCGACAACCGCCCGCCCGCCGTCGAGGCGATGGAGACGGTCTATCAACTTATGCAGGAGGCGGTCGAACGCAAAGCCACCCGGGTCATCGTGCAGCCCGACCTGGAAGGGGAATATCATGTCCGGTTCCGGATCGACGGCGCGGAGGAGAACATCTCCTCTCTCGGTGCGTTGCAGGGCGGCAGTCTGGTCTCCGCCTTCAAGCACGCGGCCGGAATGTCGACGAGCGAGCGGCGCAGCAGCCAGTCCGGCGGCTTCTTCCTGCAGACCGGCAAGGCGCCGCTCAACTGCCCGGCCCAGAGTTCGCGCTCCGGCGGCGGCGAGCAGATCGTGGTCCGGCTCGGAACGATCGAAGCGGTTCCGCCGCTGGAGGGGCTCGGCATTCCGGCCGGCGGCCTGGCCGAGCTGCGTGAGCTGCTCGGCGGCGGCAGCGGGCTGGTTCTGCTGCTCGGCCGTCCCGGCAGCGGCCTCACGACGACGATGTATTCAATCCTGCAGTCGCCGGAGCTGGCGGAGCGCCGGATCGCCTCTTTTGAAAGCCCGGTCGAATTCAAGCTCGACAATGTCATGCAGAACGAAGTCGATCCGCATCGCGGCAATACGCTGCTGAAACTGCTCGGCAATGCGATCAACGACGGCGCCGATACGCTGGCGGTCGGGAATCTGAACGATGCGGAGAGTGCGCGGCTCACCGTGAATTTCGCCCGGAACGGCAAGTTATCCGTCGCCGTGCTCGACTGCGCGACGCCGCTGGAGGCGTTCGCCCGGTTCGAGAAATGGGAGATCACGCCGCGCATGCTCGGCGGCATGCCGCTGTGCCTTCTGAGCCAGGCGCTGGCCCGGAAGACGGGGGGCGGTTATGCGGCCGTGTTCGACCTGCCTGACCGCAGCGCGCTCGACAGCGCGCTCGAAACCAAAGGCGTGACCATCGACATGGTCCGTCAGGCCATCGGCAAGGGCGGCGACGGCACCGGGCTGATGGAAGAACTCGATATCCTCGTCAACGACGGCACGATTACACGGGATGAGGCCGCGCGGGTGGTGAAGACGATTGCGAGAAAGGGAGAATAGAAATGGAACTGCTGATTTTCTGGGGAATCCCGGTCATTTGCGCGCTCATCGGCTTTCAGCGGATGTTTTACCGCATGTTCACGAAATTCATCTGTTTCACCTTCGCTGTTTATCTCGGCATGTGGAGCGAAAAGCTCGTATCGCCGATTTTCGGCTTCCTGCCCTCCGGCGCGGAGTCGATGCAGCCGGTGGTCGCGATCTATGCGGTGGCGATTGTGGTCTGGGTTGTGCTGCTGATCGTGTTCAACTCCCTGAATCCGCAGAATAACCACTATGCGTTTCCGCCGGCGGTCGACCGCGCGGGCGGTGCGCTGTTCGGCTTCCTGACCGGTGTCGCCGTGGTCAGCTTTCTCGGCATCGCCGCCTGCCTTACTCCGCTCAAGACGGAGCTGCCGTTCGGGCTCAGGACCGAATCGGTCGAGGCCGCTTCGGTCCGGGGCGTCATGGCGGTGACCCGCGGCGTCAATTTCTTCTCGGGGCAGTCCGGCCGCAATACGGCCTGCCGGGAACGGCTCGGGGAGCTGCTCGCCTCCGCCGACGCGGCGGCTGTGGAGCTGAAGGCGAAGCGCGCGCAGTACGAGGCGATGAAGAACGGCGAACCGCTGCCCCCGCCTCCCCCGGCGGAGGAGAAGCCCGGCATGCTCCAGAATGTGAAGGAGCAGAAGGAGCAGCGGGATCAGGAAATGAACAAGTGATCCGGAAAATCACGGGTTTCCGGGTCGATTCGACGAAGGCTCCGGCCGACATTGACGACCGGATCGGCGGCATGGCTGCGCGGGCGGAAGGCATTCCTGTCGTGCAGCTGCGGGATTTCCGCATCACAGGCAAGAGCATCGACGCCCGGCGCGGTGTTCCGGTGCTGCTCTACAACCTTGAGCTCGATGTGGACGAACAGGATTCTCCGGCTGAGTTCCATCTGCCGCTCCGCCTCGACCTGCCGGAACGGACGGCGCTTCTGCATCCGGTCGTGGTCGGCACCGGCCCCGCCGGTATTTTCGCCGCGCTGGCGCTGGCGCTGGCCGGGGCGAAGCCGCTGATCCTCGACCGCGGGCGCCGGGTCGAGGAGCGTTATGCCGACTACCGGCGCTTTCTCGAAAGCCGCGAACTCGACGAATCGAGCAACCTGCTGCTCGGGGAAGGCGGGGCCGGTACATTTTCGGACGGCAAGCTCTATACCGGCACCCGCGACATCCGCGCCGCTTTCGTGCTGGATACGCTGGCCCGGGCGGGTGCGCCGCCGGAAATCCGCTATCTGAAGCGTCCGCACATCGGTTCGGACAAGCTGCGCGCCGTTGCCGCGAACCTGCGGAAGCGCATCATCGGGCTCGGCGGCGAATTCCGGTTCGGGACCGAGGTCACCGGCCTCCTGCTGAAAAACGGCCGCTGCATCGGCGTCGAAACCGCCGCCGGTGACCGGATCGAAGCTCCGGCGGTAATCATGGCGCCGGGTCTCGGGGGGCGGGAACTCGTGCAGCGCATGGCCCGGCAGGGAGCGGGCGCGCTCCTGAAACCGTTCCAGATCGGCTGCCGCATCGAGCATCCGCAGAGCTTCATCGACCGTGCGATGTATCATCTCGACAGCCGCCCGGCGGCGCTCGGCGCGGCCGAATACCATCTGGTTTCCCGTCCCGGGAACGGAGTGCCGGGCGTCAGCTCGTTCTGCATGTGTCCGGGCGGGGAGATCCTGAATGCGACGGCGTGGCGCGGCCACTCCGTGTCGAACGGCATGAGCGATTATGCGCGGAACGGCGAATTTGCGAACGGCTGCCTGATTGCCACGCTGCCGGCGGAGAAATTCGGCAGTTCGGCGGAGGCGTACGAATTCCTGGCCGGATTCGAGCGCCGCATCTTTGAATCGGGCGGGGGCGATTACGCGTTTCCTGCGCAGGATGCCGCCGCCTTTCTGTCCGGGCGGAACGGGCTTTCCCTGGCCCGGACCGGCTGTGCGACCGGCATCGTGCCGGGGCGGCTCGACCGGCTGATCCCGCCGGAGCTGGCGACGGCGCTGCGGGCCGCGCTGCGGCACTTCGACCGGGGAAATCCGGGGTTTATCCGTTACGGCAAATTCGTGGGGCTTGAGACCTGCGTGTCGAGTCCGCTGCGCTTCCACCGGGAACCGGACTCTTTGATGTCGAATCTGTCCGGACTGTATCCGTGCGGCGAGGGAGTCGGCTGCGCCGGCGGCATCATGTCCGCCGCGGTTGACGGCCTGAAAGTGGCCGAGGCCCTGCTCCGGCAGGAGACCTGACGGATCAATGGCAGCAGTTCGGCGGGATTGGAAAATCCGTGCTGTGCCGCCATAACGGGCGGTTTGCCCTCCGCGATCTTGAAGCTCCCCGGGCGGGAAGCCGCCCGCGCGCGCCGGAGGCGGGGCTTCTCCATTGAACTTCACTCAAGATGCATGCGGCGTAAATCGTTTTTTTTCAGCGCCTCGAGCATGTTGGCCAGCAGGGCGCGTTCTGCCCGGGAGCAGCGGGTGCCGCGGCGGCGCAGCTCGGCCGTGAGAAACCGGATCGCTTCGTTCTGCCGCCCGAGTTCGCGGGCCAGCTCCGCGTAGCGCAGCGCGAGCTTCGCATTGTCGTCGGAACGGAGCCGGTCGGGGCGGACGAAATAGCGTTCCGCCGTCCGCATCGCTTCCTCCGGAGAGTGGAGCGGGCCGCGCAGCAGATCGAAACGCATGAGCCACAGAAGAGGCACGTCCGGGTCTGCTTCGAGCATGGCTTCGAGCCGTTCCCGCGCGGCCTCGAACCGTTCTTCACGAATCATGACTTCGACCGGCGTGATCAGGGGCGCGGGCCGTTCCCGGAACCGGCGCGGGGCCAGCAGCGTATCGATCATATCCTCCGCGATGCCGCGCAGATAGAGCAGAACGAACGTCACGCCGGCCGCGGCGGCCCAGAGCAGCGCGGCCAGCAGGGCGAGGACGGCCCCGAGCCGGTCGTTGCGCTGCATGGCGGCCGCCGTCATCCCGAAGGAGCGGAATGTCATGACGGCGAGGAAAACCAGGCAGCCGAGTCCGAGATATTGTTTCAGGCGGTCAAGCCACATCGGCTCCTCCGCGCGTTTCCGGCCGCCCTGTTCTGCTTTCGTCGCGCAGGTGGGCGAGCATGCTGCCGAGGTACCGGCGCTCGGTCTTCGAGTATCCGGTGCCGAGCCGGTGCAGTTCAGCGGTGAGGAGCCGGATTGCTTCATCCTGCCTGCCGAGCTCTCCGGCCAGCTCCGCATAACGCAGCGCGAGCTTCGCATTCCC
Source organism: Victivallis lenta (assembly GCF_009695545.1). Classification (NCBI taxonomy): domain Bacteria; kingdom Pseudomonadati; phylum Lentisphaerota; class Lentisphaeria; order Victivallales; family Victivallaceae; genus Victivallis; species Victivallis lenta. The sequence continues at coordinate 45,905 of NZ_VUNS01000016.1, forward strand.
TTCGGAGCGGAGCCGTTTCGGGCGGATGAAATACTTTTCCACGCTTTTCAGGGCCTCCTCCTGCTGCCCGAGCGGGCCGCGCAGCAGGTCGAAACGCATGATCCACGCGGTGGGAAATTCCGGGCCGGCCTCGATCAGCAGGTTGAGACGCTCCAGCGCCTCGCCGTAGCGCGTCTGCCTGATCAGCACCTCGACCGGAGAGAGCAGCGGAGCGGGCCTGCTCCGTGTCGGGCGCATGAGGAACAGGCTGTCGATGAGGCCGGGCAGATAGAGCCACGCGAACATGCAGCAGGCGATCGCGCCGCAGGAGACGACCGTCAGCAGATTGAAAATCGCTCCGGCAACACCGGTCGAACGGCCCCATAGCAGCAGGGCGTAAACCGCGTTTGCCAGGAAAAACAGCATGATGAGAGTCGAGATGATTTTTACGACACGATTCCGGCGCATGATCGGAAACCCCGCTTTTAAATTGATAAAACCGTGCTATATTAGTCTTCATCAGAGAGTATACACCAAAATTCAAACGATTCAAGGAACTGAAAAGAGATGAGCATCTATCGCACCCACACCTGCGGGGAGCTTCGCAAGACTGAGGTCGGCAAAGAGGTCCGGATCTCGGGGTGGATTCACAGCGTCCGCGACCATGGCGGCGTCATTTTCATCGACCTGCGCGACCACTACGGCATCACGCAGGTCGTCATCGATCCGGAGTGCGCGTTCTATCAGGCTCTGGACCGCTGGCGGGTCGAAACCGTCGTCCGTTTCGACGGCAGGGTCGTCGCCCGCTCGGCCGAGACGGTCAATCCGAAACTGGCCACCGGTGAAATCGAGGTCCGGGCGACCGATATGGAGATTCTCGGCGAAGCCGACGTGATTCCGTTCCAGGTCGCCAAGGACGACCAGGCGCCGGAGGCGATGCGGCTCAAATACCGTTTCCTCGACCTCCGCCGCGACGACCTGCATAAAAACATCATCCTGCGCAGTCAGGTCATCGCCGAGATTCGCCGCTATATGACCGAGCACGGCTTCAACGAGTTCCAGACTCCGATCCTGACCGCGAGCAGTCCGGAGGGCGCGCGCGACTATCTGGTGCCGTCGCGGCTGCATCCCGGCAAGTTCTACGCGCTGCCGCAGGCGCCGCAGCAGTTCAAGCAGCTGCTGATGGTGGCCGGGTTCGACCGTTACTTCCAGATCGCGCCGTGTTTCCGCGACGAGGACGCCCGTGCCGACCGCAGCCCCGGGGAGTTCTACCAGCTCGACGTCGAAATGAGCTTTGTCGAGCAGGACGACATCTTCGCCGTAATCGAGGGGCTGCTTGACGATGTGTTCGGCAAGTTCAGCGCGAACGAGTTCTCGAAGCCGCCGTTCGTGCGTCTGCCGTACCGCGAGGCGATGGACCGGTTCGGTTCGGACAAGCCGGATCTGCGCAACCCGCTCGAGATGATCGACGTGACCGAACACTTCCGCGGCTGCGGCTTCCAGGCGTTCGCCGGAACCGTCGAAAAGGGCGGCGTGGTCCGCGCGATCAAGGCCCCGAAGGTGGCCGGCAAGCCGCGCAAGTTCTTCGACGATCTCATCAAGTTCGCGCAGGAGAACGGCGCAAAGGGCATGGCCTACATCATCTGGACCGAGGAGGGCGAGAAGAGCCCGATCGTGAAGTTCCTGACGCCGGAGATCGTTGCGGCGCTGAAGCAGGCCGGCAAGGTCGAGTCCGGCGACGCGCTTTTCTTCCTGGCCGATACGAAGAAGACGGTGCAGAAGATCGGCGGGGCGGTCATCCCGGAGCTCGGGCGGCAGCTCGGGCTCATCGATCCGAATGTGTTCAAATTCTGCTGGATCGTCGACTTCCCGATGTTCGAGGAGGACGAGGAGACCGGGCAGATCATCTTCTCGCACAACCCGTTCTCGATGCCGCAGGGCGGCATGGATGCGCTGTTGAACAGGAATCCGCTCGATATCCTCGCCTACCAGTACGACATCGTCTGCAACGGCATCGAGCTGTCGTCCGGCGCGATCCGGAACCACCGTCCGGACATCATGTACAAGGCGTTCGAGATCGCCGGCTACGACCGCAGCGTGGTCGATGAGAAATTCGGCGGCATGATCAACGCCTTCAAGCTCGGGGCGCCCCCGCACGGCGGCATCGCCCCGGGCGTGGACCGCATGGTCATGCTGCTGACCGGTTCGCCGAACATCCGCGAGGTCATTGCGTTCCCGTTCAACCAGCAGGCGCAGGACCTCATGATGAATGCTCCGGCCGAAGTGTCGGTCAAGCAGCTCCGCGAGCTCCATATCGAAGTCAAACTTCCGAAGCGGCAGGAAAAGGCCGCCGGAGAAACGCCGCAGGGGTGACCGATGCATACAGTTCGATTCCGGTTCGGATTGCTTCTTCTCGCATTTGCGGCAGTAACCGCGGCGGCGGGAGACGCGCTGCTGAAATACATTCCGGCCGGAACCGAATATGCGGTTTCCGTCGATGCGGATGCGCTGCGGAAGCTGTCGTTTTTCAAGGAGCTCAGCACGAATTCCGACGCGAAGACGTTTCTGGAGGATTTCGAGCGGGATTACAACATCCGGCTCGAGGACTGTTCGGAGCTGCTTTTTGTCGGCGGCGGCAGGCGCCTGCGCGGCATGCTGGCCGAAACGCGGCTTTCGGAGCAGGCCCTCGCAAGCCGTCTGCGGAAGTTCGGGGACCGTTTCTTGATCTCCGGCGAGGGGGGGCGGAAGCTTTACTGTCTGCTCTCCGCCGATTCGATCGTCTCCAGCCGGATCACGATCGCGCTGACCTATCTTGAGCCGCAGGTCGTGCTTGCCACGGAACGGGAGTATATCGCCCCGTTTTTCACCGGCCTCGCCGCCCCGGCGGAGGCGCGGCGCGCGCTGGTCACGGCGCCGAAAGGGAGACCGCTGGCCTGGAGCTTCCTCCGTGTCGAGGCGCTGACGGGAGGAAAGAAGAAAAAGAACGATCTGTCCTTGATGTTTCTCAAAGGGATGCGGACCGCTTATCTCGAACTGAATGTCGCCGGCGACGGCTCAGGGTGGCGGCTGGACGGCAGTGCGCTCTGCGCGAACGCCGCGAGCGCCCAGCAGATTGCGATGCTCCTGCCCACTTACCTGCAGCTTGGCGCGGGGCTGCTTTTTGCGGACGATCCGGCGCTCGGGCGTGAATTTCTGCAGCAGGTGAAAATCATTCCGGACAATGACCGGGTGATTCTCGAATTGAATGTCCCGAAATCTCTGGCGGACCGTCTCGGCGGTTTTCTGGAGTCCCAGGCGAAAAAGCGGATCGCTCCGCCGGACCCGGTTCCGCCGGGTGTCGGGCCGGCAGTCGGGCCGGGCGGGAAGTGATGCGCTTGAAGCGGCGCGGAACGATTCTGCTTCTCCGCTGGACCGGTATCGTGCTGCTGGCTTTGGTGCTGGCGGCGTTCTGGTTCCGCGAGGAGCTGCGGGATTGCGTCGTCGACGATACGCGGTTTGCGCCGGAGATCGCGGCGGCGGCGCGGCGGAACGGGCTCGACCCGCTTCTGGTCCGCTCGGTGATTTTTCAGGAGAGCCGCTTCGATCCGTTTGCGCGGGGCCGGGCCGGAGAGGTGGGGCTTATGCAGGTGCTGCCCTCCGGGGCCGCGGCCGAATGGGCCCGGGTCAACGGGAAACCGGCGCCGGACGTCACGGAACTTCTGAATCCGGAGACGAACCTGAAGATCGGCTGCTGGTACCTGGCCCGCGGAATGCGGCGGTACGCGAAGTACCGGCAGGGCGCCGAGCTGGCGCTGGCCCGTTATAACGCCGGGGAGAGCCGGGCGGATAAATGGAAGCCGGCGAAGTTCGACGGCGACGTGATCGACCGGATTCGGATTGCGAGCACGAAGCGTTATGTGACGAAGATCATGGAACGTTACCGGAACTATCTGGAAGAGGAGCGCCGGCAGCAGTAGACGGAACGTCTGCCGCGCGGCTTTTCAAGGAGGAAAGAGAGATGAAACGCGTTGTTTTCGGGTTCGTGCTGGCCGCAGCCGCGGCAGTGCTGCCCGCGGCGGAGACGGCTCCGGCCGCCGGCGCCGGAATCAAAGCTGTTGCGGAAGAGCAGAAGCCGTCGCCGGATGCGTCGTGGCGCAACGACTTTGACGATCCGGTCACCCTGAAGAGGGATTGGAAGTTCGACGGCAGCCGTTTTCTGGTGCCGCGGACCAAATTTTATATCGGCTCCGAGCCGACCGCGTCGCAGGGCAAGGTCATGGTGGTGGAGGCGAACAAGTCGACCGGCGTCATGCTGGCGGCTCCATCGAAGGTGGACCTTGAGAAAACCCCGGTCATGCGCTGGCGCTGGCGAGTCCTGAAGCCGATCGTGATCAAGCCCGGGGAGACCGAGCCGGACGACCAGGCGGTCGTCCTTTACTTCGGCGACGGCACGCTGCTGAAACAGCGCTGCGTCGGTTACCGCTGGGAAGTCGATACGCCGCTTGAGTCCAGCGGACTTCGGAAATATGCCGCCGGCATGATGACCGTCAGCCACCGGACGGTCCGCAACGGGACGACCCCCGCGGGCGAGTGGGTGGTCGAAGAGCGCAACGTGGTTGAGGATTACCGCAAGGCGTACGGCAAGATGCCGGATTCGTATTTCATCATCAGCGTCGGCGCCAACAGCCAGTATTCCGGCTCGAACAGCCGGGCGGAAGTCGATTTCATCGAGTTCATCCCGGTGCGGGAGAAGAAGGAGCCGGGGAAAAAATGATGCGCCGCATAGCAGTCACCGGCGCAGGCGGTTTCATCGGCGGTGCGCTGGCGCTGCGGATCGACCGTGAAGCCGGATTTGGTGCGGTGCGGATCGTCCGCGACGATTTCAGCCGCGGTCTCCTGCCGGAAAAGCTGGCCGGCTGCGAAGCGGTCGTCCACCTGGCGGGAGAGAGCCGGAGCACCGATCCGGAGGCGTTGTTCCGGACCAACCTGGCCCTGACGGAGCAGGTCGCGGCGGCTGTTCGGAAAACGCCCGGAATCCGGCGCGTGCTCTTCGGCTCCACCACGCATGAGGCGAAGGAGAGTCCGTATCATGCATCGAAGCGGGAAGGGCGGGCGCGGTTCGACGCGCTCGCCGCGGAGCTCGGCATCGAGTCGGTCGGGGTTCTGATGCCGAATGCGTTCGGGCCCGGCGGCCGCCCCTTTTACAATTCTGTGGTCTCGACCTTCTGCAAGCTGCGGGCCGAGGGGCGTCCGCTTGAGGTGCATCCGGGCGCGGGCAGCGTGAAGCTGATTGCCGTCGATACCCTGGCCGAGGCGTTGTTCCGGCTCGCCGTGGAACCGGCACCGGAAAATCCGGCCGTGATTCCGCACGAATATGAAATGGAGGTTGCCGGGATCGCCCGGCTGCTCGAATCGTTCGATCCGGAAATTCGCCCGGAAGGGAAGTTCGAGTTCGATTTGTGGAAGTGTTTCAGAAGCTATATACGGTAAAGGAGACTGGACATGAGCATGGGCTGGACGGAACTGATTGTGATTTTCTGCGTGGTGCTGCTCTTTTTCGGCTCGAAACGGATTCCGGAAGTTGCACGTGCGCTCGGCAGGGCTTCACGCGAGTTCAAGAACGCGCGCGATTCGGTCGTGGATGAAGTGAAAGAGAGCATCGCCGAGCCGGAGAAACAGGACGGACGGACCGTTTCGGAGCGGCAGTTGCCGGACTCCGGTCAGAAAGAAAAATGAACGCTTCCGATGCAGGCTTCCTGACCCATCTCGAGGCGCTCCGGCAGGTGCTCTGGCGGAGCGTCGCGGCGGTCGGCGTGCTCCTGGTTCCGGGCTTCTTCGCGGCGCCGGAGGTGCTCGGCTTTCTCGTCAGGTTCACCTGTCCGCCGGATTTCAAGCTCAACTATTTCACCCCGATGGAGCCGCTGATCGTGCAGCTCAAGCTCGGACTGTTTCTGGCGGTCGTCGCGGCGATGCCGGTGATCCTCCGGCAGGCGGCCCGCTTTGTGGCGCCTGCGCTGTACGAGCACGAGCGCCGCGCGGCCGGAAGGGCGGTCGCTGCGGCGACCTTGCTGTTTCTCGCCGGCGCTGCGGTCGGATTGTTCCTTGTGGTGCCTCTGATGATGAAATTCTCCGCGGCCTACGCTTCGGAGTCGCTGGCTCCCGTGATCGGAATCGGCAGCTTCGTGAATCTGGTCGGACTGCTCGCCCTGAGTTTCGGCGTCATGTTTCAGCTGCCGGTCGTCATGGTTCTGCTGGTCCGGTGCGGCGTGGTTGAAGTCGGCACGCTCAAAAGAAGCCGGCCGCTGGCGGTCACCGTCATTTTTATTCTTGCAGCCCTCCTGACGCCGCCGGACGTCGTAAGCCAGCTTCTGCTCGGTGTGCCGACCTGGCTGCTGTTCGAGGCGGCGCTGCTCGTCGCCGCCCGGTGCAGTCCGCGGAATCCGCCGCCGGAAGAACCGCCGCCTGCCCGCTCTGCCGTGCCGGAGAGAACGGCTGCGGCGGTGGCGGAAGAGAGCCCCGAAAACGATGCGGAAACTGCGTTGGATGCCGTTTACCGTGAATCCTACCGGAAAAAACGGCGCAAAAATCGGAGATTCGGCATGATAAACGGCCATTATCGCACAAAAAGAGGTGGTAAAAAGTGAAAAAAATGAGAAAATATCGCTTTTTTAACGATTTACGCTTGCGAAAATGCACTTTCGGGTTTATTTTAAGCATTCTCGTGGTGTGTAGTGCTGAGAATGCCTGCGCGGACGGGACGGTCTCCGGCGGCGGCGCTGCCGGCGCGGTGGTTACGATCCGGTCGAACGATGCTGAACGGCTGGGGGAGCTGAACCGGCTGCGTGAACAGGCGCTGCGGGACGCGGAGAGGATTAAGAGGCTGGAGCTGGAGCTGGAGACGTCGAAACGGACGGCCGGCCGGCTCGAGGCCGAGCTGATTGAACAGAAAACAAAATTTCAGACAGAAAGCGAAAGGTTTCGCCAGCAGCAGCTGTGGCTCGCCGGTGTCCGGGCAGAGGGGACAGTGCGAAAAGACGGTGAGCGGGAAGAGCAGATGCTGCAGGCGATCGGGAAGCTTTCGGAAAACGGAGTCGGGCTCGCCCTCGACACCGTTGCTTTCTGCAACCAGGTGCAGCTTCTGCTGCGGGAACTGCCGATCGGGAAGGTTCGGCAGGCGGAAGTCCAGCTTCAGCTGGATGATCTCGTGCGGAAGTCGCGCCGGTTGATTGCGATGGCGGAGATTTCCGCTGATCCGGCGAAAGGGGTCGAGGCGCTGCGAACGTGTCGAATCCTCGCTGTGGACCGGGAGCTGCGCGTCGCGATACTGTCCGTAGGGTCGATCAAAGGCGCATTCGCCGGAATGATCTACCATGTCGGCAAAGACCGGCAGGAGCAGTTGAAACTGGTCAGTGTACGACCATCCGTCGCGGCGGCTGTTCTTGTGCGGGGCAGTATCGAAAACCTGTCTCCGGGCATGGAGGCTGCGGCGGGAGAAGAGAGAGGGCCGGACGAATCGGGAAGGTGAGTTCCGGCCGCTCGCAGAAAACTAATGACAATAAGGGACGAAGCGGCGCAAGCCGTCCGTTCCGGAAAACTCGAGAACCAGATTATGGAAGTAAGAGCTTTGACAAGGAATGTGCGGATCAGTCCGGAAAAGGCGCGGCACGTGTCCCGCCTGATCCAGGGAAAGTCCGCAGTTGAGGCGCTCGCGATCGTCGAACTGAGCCCGCGCAAAGCGGCCGGTCTGCTCGGCGACACCCTGCGCTCCGCCGTGGCCAATGCTGAGAACAACCTGGATGTGAACCGGAAGGAGCTGACCGTCAAGGCGGCGCTGGTCTCCCCCGGTCCGATCATCAAGCGTTTCCGTGCGAAGGCGCGCGGCTCGGCGGGCCGGATCCGCAAGCGGACCAGCCATCTGGAAATTATTTTGACGGATAACTAGAGTATAGGGGATTGAATCGTGGGACAAAAAGTTAATCCTATCGGATTGAGAACAGCCCTCACCAAAAATTGGGAATCCCGTTGGTTTCCGAGCAAGGCGTTCGGCGGCAAGAATCTGTTTGGCGAGTGGCTCCATGAGGACCTTGCGATCCGCAAGTTCATCAAGGAGAAGTTCGCCGCCGCGGCGATTGCGAGAATCCAGATCGAGCGGTTCGCGAACCGGGTGCGGGTCATTATCTCCTCGGCGCGTCCGGGGCTTCTGATCGGCAAGAAGGGCGCCGAGCTCGACGCGCTCCGTGCGGAGATCTCCAAGCTCGTTGCGGGCAAGGAAGTCTTCACCGAGATCGTCGAAATCCGCCGCGCGGAAACGAACGCGCAGCTGGTCGCCGAAAGCATCGCGCAGCAGCTGGAACGTCGGATCGGTTTCCGCCGCGCGATGAAGCGCTCCATCCAGACTGCGATGGAGATGGGCGTCGATGGAATCAAGATCAACTGCGCCGGCCGTCTGGGCGGTGCCGAGTTGGCGCGTGAAGAGCAGTACAAAGAGGGCCGTGTCCCGCTGCACACGCTGAAGGCCAACATCGACTACGGTTTCACCGAAGCGAATACCACGGCCGGAAAGATCGGCGTCAAGGTTTGGATTTGTCACAAAGACTCGATTGAGGAGCAAGATTATGCCGTTAATGCCAAAAAGAGTAAAGTACAGAAAGGTTCAGCGCGGAAGTAACGCCGGACTCGCCACGACCAACAACAAGTTGGACTTCGGCGATTTCGCGCTGCAGGCGCTGACCCGCGGGTACGTTACCAATAATCAGATTGAAGCCGCGCGTGTTGCGATCAACCGTCATTTGAAGCGCCGCGGCAAAGTGTGGATCCGTCTGTTCCCGTTCCGCTCCTTCACGAAGAAGCCGCTGGAAGTCCGTATGGGCAAGGGAAAAGGCGCGGTCGAAGGCTGGGTCGCTCCGGTGCTTCCGGGCCGGGTGCTTTTCGAAGTGTCCGGCTGCAGCGAGTCCGTGGCGAAGGAAGCGATGAGCCGTGCGGCGAACAAGCTCTGCTTGCGCTGCAAGTTCCTGGCTCGGGAAGATTAATGAGGTCAGACAGATGAAAACCAAAGAAATCCGTGAGCTTTCGGATGCGGAGCTGGTGAGCAAGATCGCCGACCTGCAGCGGGAGAAGTTGAACCTCAAGATCCAGTCCCGTACCGGTCAGTTGGAGAAGACCGCCCGTGTCCGGCAGATCCGCCGCGACATCGCGCGCATTTACACCGAACAGACCGCCCGTGCGGCGAAAGTCCAGTGAGGGATAAAATGAGTGAAGCTGTAGTTGAAGTCCGGGGCAACCGGAAAGAGCGCGTCGGCGTGGTCGTCAGCGATGTTCAGGATAAGACCATCGTCGTGAAGGTTGACCGCCGCACGCCGCATCCGCTGTATCAGAAGATCGTGAAGGTCAGCAAGAAATTCACGGCCCATGACGAGAAGAACGAGGCGAAGAAGGGCGATACCGTGCGTATCGTCGAGACCCGCCCGATGAGCAAGAACAAGTGCTGGCGCCTGGCGGCTGTCATCAGCCGTCCGGAACAGGAATAACCTTCAGGAGATCATGCAATGATTCAGATGCAGTCAGTTCTGGAGGTCGCCGACAATTCCGGCGCGAAGTCGATTCTGACCATGTCGGTTCTGGGCCAGGCCCGGACGATCGCCGGAGTCGGCGATATCATTACCGGCGCGGTGCAGGAGGCGCTTCCGGACGGTTCGGTGAAGAAGGGGCAGGTGGTGAAGGCGGTCGTCGTCCGCACTGCGGCGAAGATTCGCCGTCCGGACGGTTCGTACCTGAAGTTCGACAAGAACGCCGCCGTGCTCATCGACAAGGACAAAAACCCCGTCGGAACCCGTATTTTCGGGCCGGTGGCGCGTGAATTGCGGGAAAAGGATTTCATGAAGATCATCTCGCTCGCGCCGGAGGTGCTTTAATGAAAAAATATCACGTCAAGAAGGGCGACAAAGTTGTGGTGAACTCCGGCAACTTCAAGGGCGAGGAAGCGACGATTGCCGCGATTCTCACCGCGAAGGACCGTGTTGTTCTCTCGTTTACGTCCAACAAGGATCGCGCGATCGGCAAGAAGACGATCAAGAAGAGCAAGCTCAATCCGAACGGCGGCATGGTCGAGCGTTCGGTTTCGGTGCACGTCTCGAATGTCAATCCCGTTGCCGCGGACAAGACGGAGTAGTGTAAAATGCCTGATATGAAGAAAAAATACAACGAGGAAGTCCGCAGCGCTCTCCAGGCCAAACTCGGCCTCAAGAACGTGATGCAGATTCCGAAGCTCGAGAAGATCGTGATCTCGACCGGCATCGGTTCGGATGCCGAGCGCGACGCCTTCACCGAAGCGAAGAAACACCTCGCGGCGATGACCGGCCAGCAGCCGGTGATCACGAAGGCGCGCAAGAACGTGTCGAACTTCAAGCTGCGCGTCGGCATGCCGGTCGGTGTGATGGTGACGCTGCGCGGAAACCGCATGTACGAGTTTCTCGACCGTTTCGTTCACAACGCGATGCCGCGCGTGCGCGACTTCCGCGGGATTCCGAAGACCGGTTTCGACGGCGTCGGCAACTACAACCTCGGTGTGAGCGACGTGTCGGTCTTCACCGAAGTCGATGCCGACAAGCTGAAATATCCGCTCGGTGTGAACCTGACGTTCGTCACGACTGCGAAAAACGACGATGCGGCGCGTGAACTTCTGAAAATGATGGAAGTTCCGTTCGAGGAATAAAGGAAGGATTGCATCATGGCGAAACTTAGTTTGATGGTGAAAGCCGAACGCGGGAGCAAGTTCCCGGTGCGGAATTACACGCGCTGCAAGGCGTGCGGCCGCCCCCGCGCTTATATCGGCAAATTCCAGCTCTGCCGTATCTGTTTCCGCGAACTGGCCTCGAAGGGCCAGATTCCGGGCGTGACCAAGGCCAGCTGGTAAGGGAGGAACCTACATAATGAGCATGCAAGATCCCATTGCTGATATGCTGACCCGGCTCCGCAACGCGGGTGCCGCCGGTCTGAAGAAGGTCGAGATGCCGAGCTCGAAAGAGAAGGCGGCGATCGCGAAAGTGCTGAAGAGCGAAGGGTACATCAAGGACTTTGCAGTCAGCGAAGACGGTGTGAAGCGCCAGCTCTCCATCGAGCTCAAATACGCGAACGGCAAGTCCGTGATCGAAGGGCTCGAGCGCGTGAGCAAGCCGTCCTGCCGCGTTCATTGCGGCAGCCGGGAGATTCCGCGCGTCCGCAACGGTCTCGGCACGGTGATCCTGACCACGCCCGAAGGTGTGCTGTCGGGTCGCGAAGCGGCCAAGGCGAACGTCGGCGGCGAAATTCTCTGCTACGTCTGGTAATTTTAGAAACAGGAATTTACAATATGTCTCGAATTGGCAATAAAGCGATCGCGATCCCTTCCGGCGTGAAGGTCGCTGTTGACGCTGCCGGAGTGACGGTCGAAGGCAAGACAAAGCTTTCGATGCCGCTCCCGCCGCTGGTCGCGGTCGAGGTCAAGGACGGCAATGTCCATGTCTCGATGGCTTCCGACGACCGCAAGGCGAGCGCGATGCAGGGGCTGACCCGCAGTTTGATCAACAACATGGTCATCGGCGTGACGACCGGCTTCAAGAAGGAGCTGCAGATAGTCGGCGTCGGTTACAAGGCGCAGCTCACCGGCAAGAAGCTGGTGCTGAACCTCGGTTTCTCGCACACGATCGAATTCAACGTCCCGGAAGGCGTCAAAGTGACGGTTGACGGTGCGAAGATCACGGTCGAGGGCGCGGACAAGCAGGCTGTCGGCGAAGCCGCCGCCGAAATCCGCCGTTTCCGGCCGCCCGAACCCTATAAGGGCAAAGGCATTCGTTACGCCGACGAGCGGATCATCCTCAAAGAAGGGAAATCCGTGGGTTGATCCCGGGATTAAGGAGCTGATAAAATGGCTGTTAAGAATAGAAATACGATGCGCGCGCGCCGCCATCTCCGGATTCGTAAAAAGGTTTCCGGGACCACGGAGCGCCCGAGATTCTGTGTCAGCATCACCGCCAACCACATCTACTGTCAGTTCATCGACGATGTGAAGGGCGTTACGCTGGCGTGTACTTCGAGTCTCGACCCGAAGTTCAAGGCCGAGAACGCGAAGCCGAACATGGCCGGCGCGGTTCTGCTCGGGAAACTCGCGGCGGAGGCGGCCAAGGCCGCGAACGTCACGGAAGTCGTTTTTGACCGTTCCGGATACAACTATCACGGACGGATGAAGGCGATCGCCGAGACTGCCCGCGAAAACGGACTCAAGTTCTAGGAGAACTCTCATGGCGAAACGTGATAATTTCAATGAAGCGGCTCAGAGCGAATTTGACGAGAGCGTCATTTCGATCAACCGCAGTGCGAAAGTCGTCAAGGGCGGCAAGAACTTCAGCTTCGGCGCTCTCGTTGTGGTCGGCGATCACAACGGCCGGGTCGGTTACGGCTACGGCAAGGCGAACGAAGTCTCCGACGCGATCCGCAAGGGCGGCGAAGCTGCCCGGCGCAATCTGGTGACCGTTCCGATGAACGGCCAGACCCTGCCGCATGAGATCGAAGTCAAATTCGGCGGCGCGCGGGTTCTGCTGCGTCCGGCTTCGTCGGGCACCGGCCTCATCGCCGGCGGCGCGGTCCGCGCGATTCTCGAGCTGGCCGGAGTGAAGGACGTTCTGGCGAAGTCGCTCGGCGCGGCCAATGCGGCCAACGTGGCGAAGGCGACGTTCAAGGCGATCTCGCAGCTTTCGAGCCGCGAGGAGGTCTACGCGCGCCGCGGCATTCCGATGCCGCAGGCTGCTCAGGTCGCCGCGCCGGTCGCGGAAAACAACTAAATTCTGAAATAGGAATACTAGGATTATGAAACTGCATGAACTCAGCCCCAACGCCGGTTCCAGGAAGCGGCGCAAGCGGGTCGGGCGCGGCGACAGCTCCGGCCTCGGCAAGACCGCGGGCCGCGGCGAGAAGGGTCAGAAGTCCCGCACCGGTTCGTCGATCCGTCCGTTCTTCGAAGGCGGCCAGATTCCGTTGTTCCGCCGTCTGCCGAAGCGCGGCTTCAACAGCCCGGACCATATCGAGTACCAGCTGGTCAACCTGAACATCCTCGAAGAGAATTTCAACGCGGGTGACGTGGTCGATCAGGAGTCGCTCCGGGCGAAGAATCTTCTGGGCAAAAAGCTCCAGATGATCAAGATCCTCGCCAACGGAGAGATCACCAAGGCGCTGACGGTCAAGGCGGAGAAGTTCTCCGCGCAGGCCCAGGCCAAGATCGAAGCCGCCGGCGGCAAAGTCGAAGTGGTGGAATAAAAAACCGGGAAAGACGGTAATCTATGTTGCAGGCATTTATCAATACATTGAAAGTGAAAGATCTGCGTAATCGCCTGATGTTCACGGCACTTATTATTGTGATCGTGCGTTTTGCGAGCAGCATCCCGTGTCCCGGGGTCGACCCGGCGGCTCTGGAAAGTTTTATGGCTGAACTGAGTGCCAGCAGCAAGGACGGCGGCGGAGTTTTGGCATTTATCGACCTCTTCTCGGGCGGTGCGTTGACGCACTTCGCGCTTGGAGCGCTCGGTATCATGCCGTACATCACCGCGTCCATTATCGTCCAACTTCTGGTGCCGGTGATTCCCACGCTGGAGAAGATGCAGCGGGAGGGGGAGAACGGGCGCCAGAAGCTTTCCCAGTATACGCGTTACCTGACGCTCATCGTCTGTGTGGTTCAGGGCATGATGGTCGCGCTGGCGATGATCAACCCGGCCAAGATCGGCCTGCCCCAGCCGAACCAGCCGCTCTTTCTCGGCAATGAGCAGGTTTTCATTCTGATGACGATTCTCGTGCTGACCACGACCACGATGGTCTTCACCTGGCTCGGTGAGCAGATCACCGAGCGCGGCATCGGCAACGGCGTGTCGCTCATCATCACGATCGGCATCGTTTCGCGCCTGCCGCAGTCGGTGATCGAACTCGTGCAGATGGCCTGGAACGGCCAGACTCCGGACGGAACGAGCTTCAAGCCGGTGCAGCTGCTGCTGTTGCTGGTGGTCTTCTGCGTGGTGACGGCCGCGACGATCATGCTGTCGCAGGGCTATCGCCGGGTTCCGATCCAGATGATCCGCAAGACGGTCGGCAAGCAGATGACCGGCGGCGCGACCTACATGCCGCTCAAGGTCAACTTTGCGAACGTCATGCCGATCATTTTCGCCGGCGCGATTCTGATGCTGCCGGAGTATATGTTCCGTTATTTTGCGAGCCAGCCGGACGCGAGCACGATCTGGAATTCGCTGGCGCTGTCGTTCCAGAACGGCGGGACCGGCTATATGATCGCCTATGCACTGCTGATTCTCGCCTTCAGCTTCTTCTGGGTGGCGAACCAGTTCAACCCGATCCAGATCGCGGACAACCTCAAGAAAGAGGGCGCGTTCATCCCGGGCATCAGCCCCGGGCAGCCGACCGCGGATTTTCTGGATACGGCGATGACGCGGGTTACGGCGGGAGGCGCGGTTTTCCTGATGGCGCTGGCGCTTTTCCCGATGTTCCTTTACAGCAGCTTTAAAATTCCGTTCATGGTCGCCCAGTTCTTCGGAGGCACGTCGCTTCTCATCATGGTCGGCGTGGTCCTCGATACGATGAGCCAGCTGGAGTCTCATCTGACCATGCGGCATTACGAGGGATTCCTCAAGAGCGGCAGACTGCGGAGCCGCAGCGGGAACTGATTCCGCGGCGGACGGCGCAGAGTGATATTGTCGGACTGGTCCGACCGGTTGCGGCTGGTCGAATCAGTCCTTTTCATTTTGGATGAAACATATGAGCAACTGTATTGCAATCGACGGACCGGCCGCGTCCGGCAAGAGCACCATCGCGAAGCGGATCGCGGAAAAACTGAATATCGCTTATATCAACACCGGCAGCCTCTACCGGGCCGTGGCGCTCGCTGCGCTGCGGGCGGGACGTGATCTCGCTTCGATCGACCGGGGTTTTCTCGATACACTGCAGCTCGAATATGCGAAGGATGCGGCGGGCGGCTATGAACTGAAGCTGAACGGGGCTTTTCCGGGTCCGGCGCTCCGGACGCCGGAGGTTGCGGCCGGGGCGAGCCTTGTGGCGACCCGGCCGATCGTGCGCGACTATCTGCTGGATGTCCAGCGCGGCTTTGCGGGGGAACGGATGGTCGTCATGGAGGGCCGCGACATCGGAACCGTCATCTTTCCGGATGCGGCCTTCAAGTTTTTCGTGACGGCCACCCCGGAAGAGCGGGCGCGCCGTCGGCTTGCCCAGGACGGCGAAGCGGCGGACGGCGCCACGCTGGCCGAGGTCGCCCGGGAGATTGCCGCGCGGGACAAACAGGACTCGGAGCGTTCGGTCGCCCCGTTGAAACCGGCGGCGGATGCCGCCGTGATCGATACGACCGGTCTTTCGATCGACGAAGCGGTCGACACCATCATCGGGCGGATGACCCGGCAGCAGGAGGAGAAGTGAGGATGTTCCACGAAATCGAGTACCGTGTTCCGTATGCCGACACCGACCAGATGGGGGTCGTCTATTATGCGAATTATCTGGAATATTTCGAGCGCAGCCGGACCGAGATGCTGCGTTCGGCCGGGCTGCCGTACAGCGAGCTTGAGAAACGCGGCGTGTTTCTGCCGGTTTCGGAGGCGTACTGCAAATACCATGCGCCGGCCCGTTACGACGATCTCCTGACCTTCCGTTCATACGTGAGGGAGATCAAGGGGGTCCGCATGGTGATCGCGTCCGAAGTGCGCAGAGGCGGAGAGCTTCTGGTTTCCGGCCATGTCACGCTGGTCAGCGTCAACGCCGACCGGAAGGTCTGCCGCATGACGAATGATCTGATGGAATCCTGCAAACAATTTTTCTTCGAACCGGAGAGCGAGCAATGAGCGATTTTCTTTCCACCAATTCACTTTATCCATTGAAATTCACGCCGATCTATCAGGCCAGAATCTGGGGCGGCACCCAGTTGAGCGACGTTCTGCACCGCGAGGTTCCGGCTTCGGAGGACCCGATCGGCGAATCGTGGGAGCTGGTCGACCGCGAGGAGGTGAACAGCGTCCTCGCCAACGGGCCGATGGCCGGCCGGACGCTGAATGAGCTGCTCCGGCATTACGGCCGCGAGCTGGTCGGGCGGCGGGCCAAGTCGATCAGCCGCTTTCCGCTGCTGGTGAAGCTGATCGACGCCGGCGACCGCCTGAGTCTGCAGGTGCATCCGGATGAGGCGGCCTGCGCGCGCATCGGCGGCGGCGCGGAACCGAAGACCGAGATGTGGTATATCGTGGCCGCCCGCAAGGGGGCGCAGATTCTGGCCGGGCTCCAGGGCCGGGCGACGCGGCAGCAGCTGGTCAGCATGCTGGATTCGCCGGAGGTCGAGAACCTGCTGCAGGTCTATCCGTCGCTGCCCGGCGACGCTTATTTCATCACCTCCGGAACGCTGCATGCGATCGGCGGCGGGAACCTGATCCTCGAGATTCAGCAGAACAGCGACACGACCTACCGGGTCAGCGACTGGGGACGGGTCGATGCGCACGGCAATCCGCGCGAGCTCCATGTCGAGAAGGGGATTCAGTCGATCAACTTCATGAACCGCACCTCGCCGCGCGTGGTCGGCGTCACGGACCAGGTTTCTCATAACCGCAAATTCGACGTGGTCAGCAACTGCCCGTTTTTCACGGTGACCGACCTGCGGCTGACCGAGCTTTGGACTGACGACACCGGCTCCTTCGGCAGCTTCCATATGATCAGCGCCGTGAACGGTCCGGTGACGGTCGGCAAGGTGGAGAACCCGGACCGTTCGGCCCGGCTTGCGGCGGGAGAGACCGCGTTGATTCCTGCCTGCTTCGGCAGTTACGTCATCGTGCCGGAACAGGCCGGCGAAACGACCGTAATCAAGACGACGCTGTAAAAAGGAACCGGAGAGATGGCATATCAGTTTGTTGCGGACCTCGAGAATTTTCTGCGGGGAAAATATGAGAAATTTCCGGCCGGAACGGTCATCGTGCCGGAGGCGTGTCCGCCGGGCATGACCGGAGATCTGACCGTCAACTGCTTCCGCTTTGCGAAAAGCTGCGGGAATCCGATGGCGGTTGCGGCCGAGACGGCGGCGTTCCTGAAGCAGCATGCCGATGTCGAGCAGGCGGAGGCGGTCAAGGCATTTGTGAACGTCACACTGAAACCGGGGGCGCTGCACCGCGATTCGGTTGCGGATGTGCAGAGGCTGCTGGAGGCCGGGAGGCTGCCGGAGAGCGAACGCCGGCGGATTCTCATCGAATTTTCCGCGCCGAACACGAACAAGCCGCAGCATCTCGGCCATGTGCGGAACAATACGCTCGGCATGTCGCTGGGGTCGCTGCTGAAGCGGGTCGGCCATGATGTCGTTGAGATCAACCTCGTCAACGACCGCGGCATTCATATCTGCAAGTCGATGATCGCCTATGAACGGTTCGGCAACGGCTGCACGCCGGAATCGACCGGCATGAAGGGGGATCACCTGGTCGGCAAGTTTTATGTCGACTACAACAAGGCGCTCTCGGAGGAGATCAAAGCGCTGAAGGCCGCGCGGCCGGAGCTGGCGGAGCGGGAGAGCGAGGAACTCTTCCTCGAAACCGAGCTTGGCGCGGCGACCCAGAAGATGCTCCAGGATTGGGAGGCCGGGGACCCGCAGGTGCGTGCGCTCTGGCGCAAGATGAACGACTGGGTCTTCGCCGGATTCGCGGAGACGTATGAGCGCATGGGAATTCATTTCGATCACACCTACCTCGAGAGCGAAACCTATCTGCTCGGCAAGGACATCATCGCGGCCGGGCTCGAAAAGGGCGTTTTCACGAAGCGCGAGGACGGCGCGGTGATCTGCGACCTCGGCAAGCTCGGGAAGAAGGTCGTGCTCCGCAGCGACGGCACCAGCGTTTACATTACGCAGGATATCGGCACCACGCTGCGGAAGTATGAGGATTACCGCCCTGAATCGATGGTCTGGGTGGTCGGCGACGAGCAGAACCTCCATTTCCAGATGCTGTTTTCGATCATGGAGAGGCTCGGGTACGACTGGGCGAAGAATCTTTTTCACCTGTCGTACGGCATGGTCAATCTGCCGACCGGCAAGATGAAGAGCCGCGAAGGGACCGTTGTCGATGCGGACGACCTGTTCGACGAGATGGCTTCGCTCGCCATGGAGGCGTGCAGGGAGCGCGGCGCGGAGGAGCTGACGCCGGAGGAGCTGAAGAGGCGCGGCGAGATTATCGGCCTCGGGGCGTTGAAATTCATGCTGCTCAAGTTCAACCCGAAAACCACGATCATGTTCGATCCGGCGGCCTCGCTGAGGTTCGAGGGCGATACCGGCCCGTATGTGCAGTATGTGGCGGCGCGGATCAACTCGATCCGGCGCAAGGCGGCGGAGCGCGGCATCGACTTCAACCCGGAGGCGGTCGACTGGAGTTTGCTCGGGCATGCGTCGGAGAAGCTCCTGGCGGTGACCGCGTCGTTTTATCCGGCTGTGCTGCATCTGGCGGCGGAGCGGAAGGACTGTTCCGGCCTGGTGGAGTATCTGCTGAATCTCGGCAAGGCGTTCAACAGCTTTTATCGGGAGTGCCCGGTTCTCGCGGCGGAGACGCCGGAGCTTGCGGCGGCGCGCCTGGCGCTCTCCGGCGCGGTGCGCGAGATCATCGTGGACGGCCTTTCGACTTTGACGATTCAGGTCCCGGAGGCGATGTAGGCTGCCGGATTCACAGAGAGGTGTCGTTATGCGCATGATTTCGGACATTTCGTATTGTTCCGAAGCGGGGGACCGCGGCTGCGGCGACCTTTATCTTCCGGAGCGGGTTTCGACGGATACGCCGGTCGCGCTCACGATTCACGGCGGCGGCTGGGCGTCGATGGACCGCACGAGCTTCGCCGGGGTGGCGGAGTTCCTGTGCGGACTCGGTTTCGCGGCTTTCAACATCAATTACCGCCTGCTCGACCGGGGACCGTGGCCGCTCTGCGGCGACGACTGCCTCCGGGCCGCCGATTTTGTGCTGAACGGAACATTTCCGGGACTGGACGGCTGCGACCGGCGGCGGCTTTTCATCATCGGCGCTTCGGCGGGCGGACACCTTGCGCTGATGACCGGTTTGCGGCTGCCGGAGGAGAAGGTATCCGGCATTGTCTCGCTCTCCGGCGTGGATGACATGGATTTCTATCCGCCGCCCGGCGCGGAGGAGTTCCGGCTGCGCTTCTTCGGCGGGAAGCCGACCGCGGCGCAGGCCGACGCGGCGAACCCGGTCAAACTGGTCCGGGCCTCCCAGCCGCCGGTGCTCTGCACGCACACCGTGTACGATACGGTGGTCTCCTGCGATGCGGCCGAGAGTTTCGTCGCCCGGTGCCGGGAAGCCGGGGCGCGGATCGACTATTTCCGTTACAACCGTTCCGGGGACGGTCACTGCCTCTGGATTCCGGGGAGTTCGCCGCACAGGCTGCTGCCGGAGCTCGAAAATGCGGTGGCCGGATTCGCCGCCGCCTGCGGCCTCGCGGGAGAACGGAAGTGATCATTCTCGGCATAGACCCCGCGATCCGCACGACCGGCTACGGTGTGATCCGGACCGAATCGGTTTCGCGTTTCGAGATTCTCGACTGCGGCATCATCGCGAATTCGGCCCGGCTGCCGCATACGGAGTGTCTGCGCCGTCTTGCCGGCGGCATTCGGGAGCTGGTCGGCGCGTTCATGCCGGACTATGCGTCGATCGAGGACCCGTTCGTCGGCAAGAACGCTTCGACCGCAATCATCCTCGGCATGGCGCGCGGCGCGATCCTGGCCGCGCTCGCCGAGGCGGCGGTGCCGGTTCACGCTTATGCGCCGAGTTCGGCCAAGCGCGCCGCCTTCGGCAGCGGCAAGGCGACGAAGGAGCAGGTCGCCATGATGGTCTCGGCCGAGACCGGCATCGGCATCGAGCGCATTCCGCTTGACTCGACCGATGCGATCGCACTGGCCATCTGCCACGCCCAGCTCGTGCTGCGCCCCGGGCTTGCGGCCAAGCTCGGGAAACCGCTCTGATGGCCTCCGACTTTCACTCCCACCGGCCGAAATCGGCGGCGCGCACGCTGGTTTCCTGCCGGGCGGAGGAGTTGCCGTATTACCCGCTGGCTTCGCTTGAGCTGCATCCGTGGTTTTTGCCGGAGAGATTCGAGCCGTTCTCCGCCGCGTTCCGGGCGGCCGCCCGCACGGCCGCGGCCATCGGCGAGGCCGGTCTCGACCGGCTGCGCGGGCCGTCGTTCGAGGTTCAGGTGCAGTATCTGGACGCATTGCTCGAACTGGCGGCGGCGGAAGCGAAGCCGGTCGTGCTCCACTGCGTCCGGGCCGTGCCGGAGCTTCTGGCGGCGGTGAAGCGGCATCCGGGAACGCCCTGTCTGTTTCACGGCTTTCGCGGAAAGCCGGAACTGCTGGAGGAGCTGCGGAGGCACGGCTTCTACGTTTCGCTCAATCCGGCTGTGCTCGGCAGCATGCCGCTTTTCGAACATCTGAGGCGGACCGGCCTCGACCGGATCGGCTTTGAGACCGACGACACCGCCGAGACGGTCGAAGCCGTTCTGGCCCGCGCCGCCGCGCGGCTTTCCATGCCGCCCGCGGTGCTGGAGGCGGTCACCGATTGCACGTTCGAACATTTTCTCGGCAGGTAGGCTCTCGTCCCGCGGCCGGAAACGTCCGCCGAAGTCGGGAAGCCGGAGCGTGAGTACGCCGCCGGCTTGGTTTTTTCCGGAAAACGCGATGACTGGCGCCCGGGCGAGGGAGACTCGTCCGGCGATGGAATTCAGGATGAAATAGAAAGAGGCGGGATGTTGCAAGCGGCCGCGGTGCTTCGCCGTGGCCGCTTTGCGCGAAAAATATCCCGTCAGGCGATCGGGGCGGTAAATACCGCCGGACGGATGTAGACCAGATCGGCCAGATTGTTGTCGAACGGTTTCCAGGAGGCCAGCGCCAGCGCTTCGGGACGGATCGAAGGGAAGGCCGTGATCCGGGCCGCGACTTCCGGCTCCAGAAGTTTTTCAAGCGCGGGGAGTTCGGATTCGAAGGCGGTCAGGCGCTTTCCCGCATAGTCCGCAAAGAACGCTTTCGCCTGCTCCGCGTTCAGCACCTTTTCGACACCGGTCGGAACCGCTTCGCCGTTCCGGATTTCCAGCTCGAAGAAGATCAGTTCGCGGTTGCGCCCGTCGCAGAGAGCGCCGATGCGTTCGCCTTCGGCCGCATCAAGATTCGCGGCCAGCGCCGCAGCGGTCGGCACGCAGCGGGTTTCCACTGCCTTGCCGTAGGTCCAGCCGTTGACGAGCGCGGCGGCGAGGCGCATGCCGGTGAAGCTGCCGGGACCGGAACCGACCGTCCAGCGCCGGATCGACTCCAGCGCGATTCCGGCCTTCCGGAGCTCTTCTTTCACCCAGGCCGCCAGCTGCGCGGAATCGCGCCCGCGCATCGGACGCACCAGGGAGAGGACCACCTTGCCGCCGTCGAGGACGGCGAAACCGGCCTCCCGCCCCGAAAGGTCGAGCGCCGCCGCATAATTCGTGCTCATAGAAATCTGCCTTCTCCGAGAATCCGGCCGCAAAGCTGCTCGGAGGTCAGCCGTTCGCGGACATAAGTGACCTTTCCGCCGGAGACAACCACTTCGGTCGGCATGGCGCGGAGATTGTAGACTCCGCCCATCGAGTAACAATATGCGCCGGCATTGCCGATCGCGAGGATATCGTATTCACGGATCTCCGGCAGCTCGCGCTGCTCGGCAAAGCGGTCGCCGGTTTCGCAGATATTGCCGCAGACGTCGTAAATCTGCGGCTTCCCGTCCGGATTGCTGAGGTTCCGCACCTGGTGATAGGCGTCGTAGAGCACGGGCCGGATCAGCTGCGGAAAACCGGAGTCGCAGCCGGCGATGACCCGCGTTCGGTTGTGCTTGATCGTGTTGACCTCGGTCAGCAGCACGCCGGCCTCGGCGAAAATATATTTGCCCGGTTCGAACAGCATATTGAGCCGGCGCCCGTAGCGGCGCGTGAACGCTTCGAAGAGACGCGCGATTTCGGCGCCCATCGCAACGTAGTCGATGCGCGCCTCATCCGGCTTGTACGGCACCTTGAAGCCGCCGCCGAAATCGAGAAATTCGAGATCCGGGAAATTCTCCGGCACGGCAATCGCCATCAAATTCTCCATTGACCGGTAGACCGATTCGCACCGCTGCAGGCCGCTGCCGGTGTGCTCATGCAGGCCGACGACCTTCAGGTTCCCCCGGCGCACGATCTGTTTGACCTCTTCGACCGCTTCGAGCAGGATGCCGAATTTGGTCAGGTCGCCGCCGGTCATGGTCTTGACGTTGTCGCCGTCGCAGACATCCGGATTGAAGCGCAGGCAGAGCCGCATGCCGGGATGCTTCTCCGCGATCTTTTCGAGGCGTGACAGGGAACCGATGTTCATCAGGACTCCGGTGGCCAGCACCTCCTCGAACTCCTCATCGGTCATGTTGTTCGCGGTGTAGATGATCCGCTCCTTCGGAAAGCCGAGTGCCAGCGCCATATGGACTTCGCCCGGGCTGACCGTGTCGAGCCCGGCTCCTGCATCCCGCAGCAGGGTCAGGAGCCCGGGGTTGTAGTTGGCCTTCATCGCACAGCAGACCTTGAGCCGGTCGTACGGAATAAAGCGGTACAGATCGCGGTAGCGTTCGACGGCCATGTCGCCGTCATATACATAAAGCGGCGTGTCGTATTCGGCCGCCAGCTTCAGCAGAAAATCGGAATTCAGCACGTTTCCCTCCGAAGGTTGGGTCAGTAGGTCGAGATCACCGCGATGAGCTCGAGCGGCTCGTCGCCGACGCAGCGGATCGCGTGTCCGTCGCCGTTGCCGGTCAGGATCGTGTCGCCGGGGCCGAGCTCGACGATGTCGCCGTTGTCGTCCGCTTCGGCGCGGCCTCTGACCACCACGAAAATCTCGTCTTCGGCATCGTGCGGATGAAAGCCGATCGAGCAGCCCGGATTCAGCGTCAGGCGCGAGAACATGCGGTTTTTCGAGCGCATTTCGGTCTTCGGCGCCCAGAATTCTTCAAGTTTGACGCTGCCTTTGCCGCCGCGCATCTCTTCGCGGAACTCAGTCTTGTATTCTCCATTCCGACGGATCATGATATCCCTCCTTGAAACTCTCTGTGATTTCCGGTGTTCCAGCCGGCTACCGTATACCCGGGAAACCGTTTTTTCAAACGGGCCGGAAGTGAATTTACAGAAAACTCACTTCTGGAGCGCTCCGAAAATATTCCCGTATTTTTGTTCGTTCAGCGCCTCGATGTAGGCGGAAATCTTCGTTTCGGTGCTGCACGGATCGATGGTCGGGTCGACGCAGTCGCCGTCGAGCACGAGCAGCGGAATCGCCGCCTTGTTCAGCTCTTCGCGCAGATGTTTGACGAACGAACTGTCCGCCATCGAACAGCGGCCGAAGCCGTGGTTGTAGAGGATGCAGCCGTTGTAATGCACCTTCGACGCATGATCGACAATGGTTTTGACCCGCAGCGCCGGATCCATGAACCCGACCGTCAGGATCTTCCGCGCCAGCGAACGGTACGGATCGGCCGGGTCGAGCGGCTCCCAGCCGACGAAGTTGACCTCCTCGAAGACGATCGGCGCTCTCCG
Source organism: Victivallis lenta (assembly GCF_009695545.1). Classification (NCBI taxonomy): domain Bacteria; kingdom Pseudomonadati; phylum Lentisphaerota; class Lentisphaeria; order Victivallales; family Victivallaceae; genus Victivallis; species Victivallis lenta. The sequence goes on from NZ_VUNS01000016.1 coordinate 69,485, forward strand.
GTTGACCTCGATGTAGTCGAGCAGCGAGGTGTCGTAGAAAGGCGGCAGATGCAGCCAGAGCAGCCGGTGGGTGTCCTCGATTTTGACCGAGTCGCCGATCTCCTCGCGGATCTGCAGCAGCTCCTCGTACAGCTTCTTCTGAATGTCGACCAGTTCCGGCCGCCCCCAGAGCTGGCTGAAGATCGACGCGAAATAGATCGCCTGCCCGCCGCGGATGAGCGGCGGACTGTTGAAACGCAGCTCGTTCGCCAGTTGCGAGTAGTGACGCGCCTCGTTGGAGAGCTCGCACGCTTCGGCGAGCCGTTTCGGGTCCATCTTCAGATTGAGCGCCTTTTCCATGAGTTCGACCGAGCGCTCGAGCTCCTCGGCCAGATGCTCGACCGCGAGCGTATCGTGCGCGCCGACCGCCGGGGTCTGAAGCGAGAAGAAACGGTCCGAAAGCCCGTAGTTGCGCCCGAGGTCGCGGAAAATCCGTTCGCCCTGCTGGCACGGCTGTGAGGTCGATACCCCGAAGGCCGGCCGCGGCAGCTCGGTTCCCTCCAGCACACGCAGGAAGGAGCAGGTTTCTCCGGAGAAGCCTTTGCAGGCCGCTTTGTCGAACGCCTTTTTGATCTTATGCTGGCTGCGCGCGAAAAGCGCGGCGTAGGTCTCGAGCGTGAGGGAGCGCGTTCCGAGCGCGTTCAGAACCTCGGTCGGGAAAAAGAGGTTGCGCCAGACCAGCGGCTCTCTGCCGCGTCCGAGAAAATCTTTCCGGGTCGCTTTGGCGCGCAGGTTGATCGAGTCGAGATGGCGCTCCATCGGCGGCAGCCCCGAACCGGCGTTGAGTTTGCCGCGGAGCTGGTGGTACTGGCGGGCGAGACAGGCCGAACCGAGCGCGCCCATCACGCCGTGCAGTTCAGGCGTGATGATGTTGTTGCCGGTGATCTCCTTCAGATAGTGCGCGACGGCCCGGTTGTAGGCGACGCCGCCCTGGAAGACGATGTCGCCGCGGTAGTCGAGGAACAGTTCGCCGACGCCGGACATGATCGTCCGCGCCTGCGCCCGGCAGGCTCCGCCGATGATGTCGCCCATCGGAAAGCGGTTCTTGAATTTGTTGATGCTGGTGGCGGAGAGCACGGCGCAGACGCTCGAGAATTCGAGGTCGCTGCCGTAGTTGGCGCGGTCGGCCATCTCTTCGACCGGAACGTTGAGCTTGATCGCCACGCTGTCGAGGAAGGCGCCGGTGCCGGCGGCGCAGATGCCGCTCATCTTGTAATTCCACATGTGCATCTGCTCGTTGAATACCATCGCCTTGCTGTCCTGGCCGCCGACGTCGAGAATCGCCTTGCAGTCCGGGTAGTAGTGGCGTGCGCCGGCCACATGGGCGGTCACTTCGCTGACCTGGAAGTCATAAGGCAGGAAATCGTGGGTATCCTCGACGATCTGGCTGCCGGTCACGACCGTGCAGGTGATTTCGCCGAGTCCCTTCACGCCGGCATCCATCAGGAATTTATCAACGGTCTGCCGGAGCTGGCCGAAGTTGCAGGCTCCGCATTTGGCGCAGACGCCGGAACAGCGGACCCGCCCCGTATCGACCGGGCGCGTACGCCGGTAGAGCGCCTGCCGAACCTGGCCGCGTTCATTCAGCAGGACTGCCTTGAAAGTGGTCGACCCGATGTCGATCCCGAGATATAAATTTTCCATAAATATAATTCTGTTCTGCGTTGTCGACGGGGGTTGTTCAGCCTCCGGTCTGGTCTCTCTTTTAATTTCGTAATCATTACTATACACCGTAAATACAAATTTTTCCAACTTGGCGGCGGAATAAACTGGAAAAACTGCCTGAATGCGGCTATGTTAAATAATTCATGTTCCGATTTGCCGGAGGAGTGGTCGGGATTTTGCACGGTGTATATGCAATTTGGGGAACTGATGAAAAAAAGTTTTGAAGAGAGATTGCAGGAGATTTCCGGCGCCGCCGAGCTGAAGGCGGCCAAGGGGCTGCTGAAAAGCGGCCGTCTTGCCGGCGCCTGGCGTGACCGCGAAGGGAGACTTTGCGGACGTTTTCATCTGACGGAGGGTTCCGCCGACACCCGGGTCCGGACCGGGGAGAATCCGGCCGGCAGCTGCAGCTGCGGACATGCGGCACCCGGCAGGCTCTGCGAGCATGCCGTCGCGCTGATTCTTTATTCCGGCCGTTTCAATCCGGCCGCGAAGCGTCCGGCCGAGGAGGAGGCGCCGGCTTATTACGGCGGTCTCAAGCAGGAGAATCTGCCGAAGCTCGTCGAACGGGCCAGAACGCCGCAGGCCGAGCTTCATATCGATGCGGTCTCGGCGTTTCCGCACGTGCCGAGCAAGTGGGAGAACGCCGCGCTCGCCGTCAAGCTCAAAGGGGCCGGGCGCGATTATATCGGGAATTTGAACAACCTGCGTCAGCTCTATTTCGACAAATCCCTGACAGTGACGCTGAAGCTGGACCATTTTTCTTTGCATGAGCAGCAGATCATCCGGTTTCTCGCCATCAACGGCGAGGCGGAGAATTCGCAGATTCTGCTGAATTCGGAGATGACCGCCGAATTCTTCCACTGTCTCGTCGATTTTCCGCGCTTCACGCGCGAGGGGCGCAAGCTCCATGTGCGCGGCGGTTTCGCCGAGGCTGTGCTGCTGGTTTCGGGCCGCGGGCCGAAGAGCGTGATGTCTCCCGGTATCCGGGTCAACGGGGCGGCGCTGCCGATCGCCGGCGCGAAGGTCATCACCGGCCGTTCCGGCTGCTGGATCGGCCGCGAAGGGGAGTATTTCTTCGTCCCGGCGGTCTGCGAGATCAGCTGGCTGCGCAACTTTTTCCGGTCGGGCATCCAGCCGCCGCCGCCGGGGGAGAGCGTCGAACATTTCCTGGCGGAGTTTCCGCTTCCTGTGATCCGGACCGACGGATTCGATCTCGATACGCGCCGTTCCGGGCTGCTGCTCGACGGTGCTCTGACCGGGCCGGACCAATTCATGCTGACGTTGCGCTATCTGTACGATTCGGACGACCGCCGGGTCAGCGTGCGCCCCGAATCGGGGCGGCTGGTGCGCGAGGGCGACCACTTCTGGCGGCGCGACGAGGAGGGGGAGCGCTCGTTCGAGAACGATCTGGCCATGTTCGGTTTCGCGCCGGAGGAGGGCGGGTATGTCCTGACCGGTTCGGACCGGATCGGCACTTTCCTCGACCGGGCGCTTCCGGAATATCTGGCGATCCGCGATGAACTTGTGCTTTCCGGCCGGCTGGCCGGGCAGCTGCGCGGCAATGCCGGGCTGCCCGGGCTTGAATTTTCCTGCCGGATGTCCGCGCGGCTGCCCGACGGCTGGGTCGTCGAATACAGCCTGACCGGGGCCGGGGCCGTCGCGGACTGGAAGAGCTGTCTCGACGCCGCGAAATCCGGCAGCGGCTTCCTCGCATTGCCGGGGGCCGGCATGGTCAAGCTGTCGCCGGAGCTCATGCGCTTTTTCCCGGCCGCCGCCGGCGCGATCCGCAAGCTCGATCCGATCGGCCGCACGTTCGAGGTGCCGTCGTATGCGGCGGAGTATTTCACGTTTCTGGTCCGGGATATTCCGGGCGCAGTCGTCCCGGAGCTTGCCGGCGGCGGAATCGGCGATGTCCCGTCCGGTTACGATCTCCAGCCCGATTTCCGCTTCGAGGGGACGCTCCGCAAATATCAGGAGGAGGGCGTCCGCTTCCTGCAGTACATGACCGACCGGAATTACAATGTGATTCTGGCCGATGAGATGGGGCTCGGCAAAACCGTCCAGCTTCTCGCGCTGCTGGCTTCCCGCAAGAAGCGCGGCATGGCTCCGGCGCTCATCGTCTGTCCGGCCTCTCTGACCGACAACTGGGCGCGGGAGGCCGCAAAGTTCGTCCCGGAATTCAAGGTCGCCGCTCCGCATGATGGAACGGAACGCGGCGCGATCTGGAAGAGCCTGCCGGAGTACGACCTGGTCATCCTCTCCTACGCCGCGGCCCGGCTTTCGGGCGACAAGCTCAAGCATTACAGCTTCAGCTTCGTCGTGCTCGATGAGGCGCAGCACATCAAGAACCCCGGCTCCTCCAATGCGCGCCACTGCAAGAGTCTCGATGCGGCGCACCGGATTGTGCTGACCGGCACGCCGCTTGAAAATTCGCCGGAGGACCTCTGGAGCATCTTCGACTTCCTGCAGCCCGGCATGCTCGGCAATCTCACTGCATTCCGCCGCTATTACGCGGATATCCGGAACGACTCCGCGCTGCAGCACGACCTTGCGGCCCGGATCGCTCCGTTCGTCAAGCGGCGCACGAAGGCGATGGTGACGCCGGACCTGCCGCCGAAGCATGAGCGGACCATCTACTGCGAAATGGAGCCGGAGCAGCGCCGTCTTTACGATGCGGTGCTTGAGGAAGGGCGCCGGGCGCTCCGTTCCTTCCGGCAGGACGACGCCCGCAGCAATGCGGCGATTTTCACGACGCTGCTGCGGCTGCGCCAGATCTGCTGCCATCCGGCGCTGCTCCCGGACGGCGAGGGAAAGGGGGTGCCGTCGGCCAAGATGGAGCTTCTGCTCGAGCTTTTGCACGAACACTTCGACAGCAATCACAAGGTGCTTCTGTTCAGCCAGTTCACGAGCCTCCTGTCGCTTGCGATTCCGGAGCTTGAAGAGAGCGGAATCCCGTTCGAATACCTGGACGGCGGGACCCGCAACCGGCAGCAGCGGGTCGATCACTTCAACAATGATCCGTCCATTCCGCTCTTCCTGCTGAGCCTGAAGGCCGGCGGAACCGGCCTGAATCTGACCAGCGCGGACACGGTCATCATCTACGACCCGTGGTGGAATCCGGCTGTCGAGCTTCAGGCCGCCGACCGGACTCACCGCATCGGGCAGACCCGCCCGGTCAGCAGTCTCAAGCTGGTGGTCAAGGATTCGATTGAAGAGAAGATTCTCGAGCTGCAAAGCAGAAAGCAGGAGATTTTCGATTCGGTCATCGATTCGCCGGAGGCCGCCGCCGGGGCGCTCTCCATCGAAGAGCTCCGGTTCCTGCTCGACGCCTGACGCCGGCGCGCCCGGTCGGAAAATCGCCGGTTTTTCGATCGGGCTATTGACTTTTCCAAAAATCCCGCTATACTTAAAACAGGACAACTAAACGATTGGTTTGGCGGGATGCAAAAAACGGCGAATGTCACATTGAAAACGGTTGCCGCGACGGCGGGGTGCTCGATCGCGGTTGCTTCGACCGTGCTGAACGGGTCGCGCGGCAACACGAAGGTCAGCGACGCGATGCGGCGCCGGATTCTGGAGCTGGCGGCGGAGCTCGGTTATCATCCGAACTTCGCGAGTCAGAGCCTCAAGACGCGCCGCTCGATGACGCTCGGGATTTACGTTCAGCCGAAGAGCTGGCGCAGCCTCAGCAACGATTACGAGATGGCGATCTTCCGCGGGGTCGAGCAGGCGGCGCGCGACCGGAACTACGATCTGCTCGTCCTGAATATCAGCAGCCGGAATCTGCCGGATATCTGCGCGGAGAAGATCGCCGAATCGCGCATCGACGGCGTGATTCTGATTCACTCCGATTCGAACGCGGACTGGGTGGACCGGCTGCTTGAGGTCAGCACGAATATTGTGGCGATCGACCAGCCGGTGCCGCAGAGGACGCTTTCGCGCGTGATTTTCGACAACCGGGCCGCGGTGGAGCTGGCCGTGCGGACGCTGCGCGAAAGCGGGCACCGCCGGATCGGGTTCATCGCGGACTGCGTGAACCGGGACCAGAGTGATTCGCAGATCCGGCTGGAGACGTTCCGGGCCTGTCAGGCGGCCGGGACGGTCGATCCCGACCCGGCGCTGGTGTTCGACCGGGCGAGATGCGTTCCGCCGCCGAGCGTGGAGGAACACTACTGCCAGATTACGGGGGAAAAGGCGCTGCGCTACCTGATGGCGCTGCCGGAGCCGCCGACGGCGGTGATCGCCTACAATTCACTGGTCGGGGTGTCGGTTCTGCACGAGGCGCGGCGGATGCGGCTGGAAATTCCGCGCGATTTGAGCGTGCTCGGCATCGACTGCTGCGAATTCATCGATCTGGTCGATCCGGTGCTGACGGTGATCGACCATGTGCTGCCGGAGATGGGGCGTGCGGGGACGGAAATGCTGATCGACCTGATCGAGCGGAAGGCGGCGGCGCCCGTGGTGAGAAGCTTCTCCCCGCTTCTGCGCACGGGCCAGACGGTCGCTCCTCCCCGAAAGCCGGGAAGCGAAGCGGCCCGGGCGGAGGCGGACGGGATCAAAGGGGCATTGTCAGTCTCAGGAGACGGGGATTGACCGGGCCGCCGGCAGTGCTGCCCCGGCTGTCATATTGAGACCGCGCGCCCGGTTTTCCGAAAGCCGTCTCTTTCCCGCCGCCGGCAGGCTGAAAAAGCCCCGCCGCTGCATTTCTGCAGAAGCGGGGCTTCGGGAAGCTGTTATGCCGCAGTTCAGTTGTACTTCGGCAGCATATCGCCGTGCGCGGCGATGAGTTCGTCGCACATCTTGACGATATCGTCGACCGACAGTTCCGAACTCGTGTGCGGGTCGAGCATCGCGGCCTGGTAGATCCGCTCGCGCTTCTTCGTCAGCGCGGCTTCGACGGTCAGCAGATGCACGTTGATGTTCGTCATGTTCAGCGCGGCGCACTGGGTCGGCAGCTCGCCGACGTAGCAGCCCTGCACGCCGTTGCCGTCCACGAGGCACGGAACTTCGACCACCGCCTTCGACGGAAGGTTCGGGATGAAGCCGTTGTTCAGCACGTTGCCGCCGATCTGGAACGGCTTGTTGGTCACCACCGCCTCCATGATGCCGGAGCCGTACTCATGCGACAGCTTGTGCGACAGGTGCGGATCGCTCGACAGTTCGGCATACTGCTTCTTCCAGTCCTCGATCTGGCGGATACATCTTCTCGGATACTCATCGAGCGGAATGTTGTACTCCTCGATGAGTTCCGGATATTTCGCCTTGATCCAGTAGGGCTGGTATTCGGCGTTGTGTTCGCTGGACTCGGTCACGTAGAAGCCGAAGCGGCGCATCATCTCGATGCGGATCATATTGCCGGACTTCTCCTTCGGGTCCTTCGCGGCGCGCCACTGGGCGATCTTTTCGTCGGCCAGCTTCTTGAGTTCCGGGTAGAGGTCTTTGCCGTTCTCGGAGATCGAGAGCAGCCATGCCATATGATTGATGCCGGCGATATGGGCGCGGAGGTTCGCGGCGCGTTCCTCGCTGCACTCCATGCCGAGCGTTTCGAGCAGGCTCTTCGCGCAGACCTGGACCGAGTGGCAGAGACCGACGGTCTTGACCGAGGTGCCGCGCAGCATCGCGCCGGTCAGCATCGACATCGGATTCGTGTAGTTCAGGAACCAGGCGTTCGGCGCAACCTCTTCGATGTCGCGGGCGAAATCGAGCATGACCGGAATCGTGCGCAGCGCCCGGAAAATACCGCCGATGCCGAGCGTGTCGGCGATGGTCTGGCGCAGGCCGAACTTCTTCGGAATCTCGAAATCGATCACGGTCGAGGGCTCGTAGCCGCCGACCTGAATCGCGTTGACCACGAAATCGGCGCCGCGCAGCGCCTCCTTGCGGTTCTCGACGCCGAGGTGCGACGTGATGGTGGCGCGATTGTCGTTGATGTTCGCATTCAGGGTCTTCAGGATGAATTCCGACTCCTTCAGCCGCTGTCCGTCGATGTCGTACAGCGCGAAGTGGGAATCCTTCAGCGCCTCGCGGCACATGCAGTCGCCGAGAACGTTGCGGACGAACACCGTGCTGCCCGCCCCCATGAATGTAATCTTGGCCATCTTTCTCTGTTCCTTCCTGTTTCTCCGGCCGCCGGAATCGCCCTGCGGCCCGCTCCTTGACTTGAGGATGCCTTTCCTTATACAATATCCCGCTCCGCTGAAAAGTAAATGAGAAAAATATGCTATTAACAGTAATTTTGTGCTCTGATTTCAGGAAATTGCAGTTGAAAATCGATATTCCTGTGGTAAATTCTGAAAAATGGGGGATGGAAAAGATGCCGGATCTGATCCGCTACGGGAAAGTCTGTTTCGAATCGTATACGCCGTTTTACACCGAGCGTACCGAACGGCTGCACTCCATGCTGCTGAACTGCGGCCACGAACTGGCCCGCAGCCCGGAGTACCGCTTCGACGGGCTCAACCGCGGCAACCACAATCTCGTGATCTGGCAGTACACGCTGAACGGCATGGGGCGGGTCAGCCACGGGGGGCGCGAGTATCCGGTTCCGCCCGGCAGCGCGTTCGTCCTCATGGTTCCCGAACCGCACGTCTATTTTCTGCCGCCCGATTCGGCGTCGTGGGAGTTCCTCTATGTCACGGTCAACGGTTCCGAGCTTGTGCGGCTCGGCACGGAATACCGGCGGCGCAACGGCATCGTGCGCCCGTTTGCGGCGGACTCCGCCACCGTTCGCATGGCGTGGGAGCTGCTGGCGGTCTGCCGGGAAAAACGGCTTGCCGGACGGTATGACGCCAGCGCCCGCGCCTATTCGTTCCTGATGTCGCTGATGGCCGAACCGGCCCTTTCCGCTCCGGCCAGGGGAGAGGATTTCATGGCCCGCGTCCACGCTTTCTGCCGGAAAAACCTCGACCGCCCCATCTCCGTGGACGAGCTGGCCCGGGTCGCCGGATGCAGCCGCTGGCATTTCACGCGCCGGTTTCAGGAGATCGAAGGGGTTCCGCCGCACGAATTCATCATCGCCCAGAAGATGCGCCTCGCGGTCCGCATGCTGCAGACCACCGCCGCTCCGGTCAAGGAGATCGCCATGCAGTGCGGCTTCGAGGACACCAGCTATTTCTGCAAGGTGTTCAAACATCACTACGGCACGACGCCCGGCGGCTACCGCAGCGGCGGCGAAAGCGCCGGCTCCCCGCGGCGGGAGCACGGTGCCGGCGTCTGACGGCGCGCACGTTTTTTTTCATATTCCGGAGGAGCGGACGCGACATCTGCCGATCTGCTGCTATATTATAACGAGTGCCGTATGCAAGTTCCCGTCAGGAAACTTGCATACGGCGTCAATGATAAAAAAATTCATTCACGCATTCGGAGAATCCATCATGTGGTTCGGCGTCACCGCCGGTTTCGTCAGCGCGCTGCTGCAATCGACTTCCTATCTTTTTTCACGCCGCTTTGTGCTGAAGCATCGCAATCCGGGGCTGCTGGTCGTCTATTCGCAGCTGGTCATGTTCGGCTTCGGGCTGCTGACGCTGGCCGCGACGCTGCCGTTCGTCCGCGTGCCGCTCAACGGAACATTCTGCATGCTGCTGGTGGTTTTCGTGGCGGCGAGCTGCTCCGGCTATTTCTGTTTTTTCCAGGCGCTGCGCGAGATCGAAGCTTCACGGCTGAGTTCGCTGCTCGGGCTCAAAATCGTGGTGCTGGCGGCCATCACCGTCGCAATCCTGCACCAGCCGCTGAATGACCTGCAATATCTTGCGATCGGCTGTTCGGCCGTCGCGGCGGTCGGCATGAACTTCTCCGGCGGGGCGCTTTCTCCGCGCGGCTGCCTCTTTCTGCTGCTGACGCTGCTGACCTATGCGACAGCCGACTTCGTCGAAACCGCCATGATCCTCATGATGCCGGGAGAAAGCCTGCTGCTGAACTCCGTTGCCGTGACCGGAGTCGCGTTCTCTGTGCTGGGCTGCGTCTCAAGCCTCGCCTTTGTCCGGCTGAAATGGAACCGGAGCTGCTTCATCGACGCGATCCCCTACGCCGCGGCATGGTACCTCGCCATGCTGTTCCTCTTCACGTCGTTCGGAGCGATCGGCGTGCTGTTCGGGAACATCATTCAGGCCGGCCGCGGACTCATCTCGGTGCTGCTCGGGCTTCTGCTGCTCCGGTTCGGTTTTGCCGGGCTTGAGCCGCGGGTCGGCGCCCGGGCGTGGACCCGCCGGGCGGTCATGGCGGTTCTGATGCTGATCGCCATGACCCTCTACTCCTGTGCAGGGCGGCAAAGCTGAGCGGTTCCGGGCCGGAAACCGCGCTTAAAATGCAGCCGTGCGCTTGAAATTTCCGGCTTTCGGGGTTAAATTAACGTAATTATGTTCAAACTCAACTGATTGGAGTCAAAAATGTCCGGGCACAGTAAATGGGCAAACATCAAGCACAAGAAAGAAGCCGCCGATAAGGTCAAAGGCAAGGCTTTCTCCCGAATCGCCAAGGAAATCATGGTCGCCGCCAAGATGGGCGGCTCCGATCCCGATGCGAATCCCCGGCTTCGTTCCGCTCTCGTCGCCGCCAAGGCGGTCAACATGCCGAACGCCAACATCGAACGCGCGATCAAGAAGGGCGCAGGCGAGCTCGGCGACGTGGTTTACGAGGAGATCGTCTACGAAGGGTATGCCGCCGGCGGCGTGGCCGTCATCGTCGAATGCCTGACCGACAACCGGAACCGTTCGATCAGCGACGTCCGCATGGTTTTCGACCGCAACGGCGGCAATATGGCCGGTTCCGGCGCGGTTGCCCGCATGTTCAAGCGGCAGGCTCATTTCACGATTTCCGGCGACTGGGCCGACGAGGACAAGCTCATGGAAATCGTGCTTGACGCCGGTGCGAACGATCTCTCCGTCGAGGACGGCGTCGCCGAAATCTGGGCCGATCCCGAGAATTTCGAAGCGCTGGTCAAACTCTTCGAGGAGAAGGGCATTCCGACCGAAGAAGCCGCGGTGGTCCGCAAGCCGGAAATGGTGACGGAGATCACCGACGTCTCCACTGCGCGTCAGGTCATGCGCCTCGTGGAGCGTATGGAAGACCTCGACGACGTTCAGGAAGTGACCGCGAACTACGAGATCGCCGACGAAATCGCCGACCAGCTCGAGGAAGAGTAAGAGCTTATCAGCGGATAAGCTTTAAGTCTCTTTTCTCACCCGATGCCAAAGGCGGCCCGGAATCAACGGGCCGCCTTTCTCTTTTGCCGGGCCGCCTTTTCCGCAGATGCATCCGGAAATCCGGCCGTACCGTTCTGCCGGCCGGCTTTCGTCCTCCGCATCATTTTTTTGTGAAAAAATCATTGATACATCTTGTACCACTGTATCAATACTGACATAATATGATACAGATACACGAAGGACAAAGAGCGCGAAATTATGAAAAAGAGCAAGGCAGAACAGATCTACGAGAGCATCCGGCAGGAGATCGACCACAATCCTCCCGGCACCCGGCTCGGTTCCATTCGTTCGCTGATGCGGCGTTACCATACGAGCCAGTTCTCCATCACCGGTGCAATCCGCAAGCTTGAGGAGGACAGGATTCTGCACCGCACGCCGAAGGGCGAACTGCTGGTGCGGCCGCAGGGAGAGCCGGCCATGGAACGCATCGGCATCTGGATGCCGGACTGGCCGAGTCCGGTCCACCTTCAGCACGAGGAGAAAATCCGCCGTGAAGCGCTTCGGCACGGCCTTGAAGTCGTACGTATCAATTACTCGCGGGGCTATTCGTTCCGGCAGCTCGAAACCGAAGGGCTCAGCGCAGTTATCGCCATCCTGCTGCACCGGCTGACGCCGCAGGAGGTTTACCACCTCGGGAATGCGCCGATCCCGGTTCTGATCATGGGACGGATCTTCGACAGCATCGAATTGAATTTTGTCAGCACCGATCCGTTCCAGAACGGCATGCTCGGCGCCGGATACTTTTTCCGGCGCGGCCACCGGAAATTCGCCGTTGCGCTTTCGGAGCCGCGCAACGCGATCTGCGACCGCCGGCGCGACGGCTTCCTGGCTTTCGCCCGCGCCACGGGCTGTTCCGTCGAACTTATCGACTGCAAAGTTCACGAGGGGGAAAACTCCGCCATGACGACTCATCTCGTCTTTTCGGAACGGCTGCGCACGAAGACCCCGGAATTCACCGCGCTTTACATGATGAGCAGCGCGACCGCCTTTTCGGCGATTTCCGCGCTGGCCGATTGCGGTTTCCGGGTGCCGGACGACATCAGCGTGATCGCCGCCGACAACGTCGACCAGGCCGCCTATTTCCTGCCGCCGGTCACCTGCATCGACGCCGATGCGGAGGTCTCCGCCGGCAAGGTCATCGGCGCGGTCCTACGCCTCCTCCGGGAGCCGGGACTGCCCTGCATCCATGAAATCATCGATTCCAGCGTGGTCGAACGCGGGTCTGTCCGGACTCTCCCGCATCCGGCCGGTGCGCTGACTTAAACGAACCCACAAGGAATGGAATAAAATGAAAACGAACCGATTCACCCTGATCGAATTGCTGGTCGTTATCGCGATCATCGCGATTCTCGCCGCGATGCTGCTGCCCGCGCTGAACCAGGCGCGCGAAACGGCGCGGCAGTCGAGCTGCCTCAACAACGTCCGCCAGCTCGGAACGGCGATGATGCTCTATGTCGACGCCGGCGACGGCTACTACCCGTCCGAAAAAAATCCGGACGGCACCAACAACAATTACCTGAGCTGGCACGCGATGCTGCTGCCGTTCCTCGGCCGTCAGAACGAAGGCGTCTCAAACCGCAAGGCGGACATGTTCTGGTGCACCTCCGACCCGAATATCCGGAACGGAAAAAATAAGGAGACGCTGTTCACCGACTGCCGCATCAGCTACGGAATCAACTTTTTCCATGTTCCCGGCAGCAAAAGCGTCCGGGCGGTCAAAGCGAGCACGACCGTCGGCATCATCGAGGCCGACACTGATTTGAACTCGGAAAAGCAGGCCGGATACATCCGCGCCCTGAGCTGGGCTGATCCGGGCAATCCGTGTGCGACGGTACGCCACAACGGCGCCGGCAACGTGCTCTGGCTGGACGGGCACGCTTCCGCGGTCCGCAGTCCGAACCGCCTCTGGGACGGGCTCTATCACGAGGGCGTGCTCTACAACAAGTGGTGCGACAACAACCGCTGGACCCTCTCGAACATGAAAGAGTAGCCGATGATCCGGAAACCAGCAATCATCGTATCGCTTTTCGCCGCGCTGGCCGCCGGAGCGGCCGTTTATCCGATCGACAGCTGCCGTTCGGCCCGGAACTGGGTCTTCATTGACGGAGCCGAGTTCGGGGGCGCCAGAGGCGGCGTCGCCGAGGCGCCCGGCGGACTCGCCCTCAAATATGACTTCACCGGCGGGGGCGCTTATGTCGGGATACGCCCGACCTTCCCGCTGCCGGACCTGCCGGAATACCGCATTACCGTTGCGGCGGACCGGGAAAGCTCCGTCAATTACCGCCTGACCGACGCCAACGGCCGAACCTTTCAGGGAGTGCCGGTCACGGTCCGGCCCGGCGGCGATACCGTGCTGACCGTCTCCGCTGCCGGCCCGTGGTCCGGCGCCTGGGGCGGCAGGGAGGGTGTCTCCGCCTTCACTCCGCCGGCCGCCGGACTCTGGCTGACCGTCGGGAAGCCGGGTGCCGCACCCTTCGGCGGCATGCTGCTCGTGAAATCGCTGGCCGGGGTGAGTGACACTCCGCCCGAAAAATCGCTGGCCGGAAAGCCGTTCCGGGAATCCGCCATCGGCTGGAGTCTCGCGGGGGAGTGGCTTCCGCAGTATGAAGGCGCGGAGTTGAAGCTTGCCGCCGTTCCGGGAGAGAACGCCGTCCCGGCACAGCTGACCCTCGTCGAACCGCGGGCCGGCCGCGACGCGGCAACCCGGTTCCGGCTCGACCCGAAGGATGGAGAGCGTGTTCTCCGCTGGAAGCCTGCATTCCCTTACGGTGTCAATCCGCGGAGCGTGACGCGCATCCGGTTCCGGCTCGAAGCCGAGAACGGTTCCGCCGCGGAATTCGCGTCGAGCATCGCCGGACGGGAGGCCGCGTCGCGGCCGGACGCTCCGGAGAACGGCCGCGGCATTCGTTCGGCCCGGACCGGAACCTGCGTCCACTTCAACTATGCGCCGAAACCGGAAGGGCCGTTTGCGGGCTGGTACCCGAGGGCGCGGCTGCTCGATGAGATCGCGGCATGCGGCTACAAATACATCCGCGACGGCCTGTCGGCCGAAGAGCGGCCGGAGGGCGGCTGGAAACTCCGGGAGCATGACGCGGAGACTCTCCGCGCCGCCCGGGAACGCGGCCTCGAGCTTATCGCCGTCATCGATATGTCTGCCGATGAACCGCTCGACCGGTTCCTCGAACGGCTTGCGGCGATCGTCCGCGGCAGCCGCGGTTACGTGAACGTCTACGAACTCGGCAACGAGCCGCACAACTTCGGTCAGTGGCGGCAGACCTTCAGGCACAACGGAAGGGACGGCAGTTGGAACGGCTACGAATCCGACGGCACGGTTTCGGAATGGGTCAGAAAGCATGTCGAATATACGAACGCCGGAGCCGACCTGATTAAAAAGATCGCGCCGGACAAAACGGTCATCGGGCTCGGTTCGAATACGCCGACCAATTTTCACGCCCTGAATCTCGGCGTCTCCCCGCAGCTTGACGGCGTGGTGGATCACCCCTACACCTATTCGCTGCCGCCGGAGAAGGTTCCGTTCGGCTGGAATCTGGCCGAACGGGACGGAATCCGGGTCGGCGATGCCGAAAACACCTTCGCCGGGCTCATCGGTTCCTACCGGGAGCAGTTCCGAAAAACCGGGAAGATGCGCACGGTCTGGATCACGGAATTCGGTTTCACCGGTTTCTGGTTCGACGGGAAGAACGAAACCGGTCTTTACGCGGGCTTCACCGAGGAGGCGCAGGCGGTTTATCTCGTACGCCGCTTCATCGAAGGGCTGGCGCTGCCGGTGGCGGTCAGCTGCCAGTATGATTTTCTCGACGACTACGGTTCGGGCGAGCATGACGCGGAGTCGAATTTCGGCCTGCTTCGGGCGGACTACTCCCGGAAACCGGCATTTTACGCGGTGCGGCGGATGAACATGCTGCTGCACAATGCACAGCCGGATCCGGCTGCGAAAGTGAAGGTGACGGCGGCTCCGCTGCATCGCAGCGCGCAGCGCGGAGAGCTGATCCGCGACTGGGACAAGCAGAGCATCGCGGCGGAAAACGGGGTTCGCGCCTATGCATTCTCCGACCCGGCTGCGCCGCAGGAGCGGATGCTGGCGGTCTGGTCGATGCAGCCGTACGGACGCGAGTTCAACAACCGCGCGGTCACGCTCGAGATCGGAGGATGGGAGAGGTTCGCCGGGCTTCCGGCGGCGGTCGACCTCATCACCGGAGACAGCTTCGGAATTCCGTTCGAGGTGAAGGACGGGCGGCTCCGGATCGAAGACCTGCCGCTGAAGGAGCATCCGCTCCTGATCACGTTCCGGGAGTGAGGGCCGGTTCGCACATGTCTTGAGACGGCGGCGCCTCCGGCCTGCGCCGGAACGGAAAAAATCAATGATTTTACTTGTAAAGTGTTCCTGTTGGTGATATAGTAAAGTTTGTTGGTAAAACTAAACCGGCATTTTGAGAGACCTCGATCCGTGCCTGCGGATCGAACGCGGTCGTGCATCCTCAGTGGAGACGGCCGCCGCACCGAGGGGTTTTCGAATGACGCAGTCCGTTGCGGCTGCGCTCTTTCCGCCTCCCGGACGGGTTTCCGAATTGCGAAAAACATGGAAAGTCCAAATGGAAGAGGCAAAGCACATTTGTGTGTACTCCGGGAGCGCGCATCCGGAATTGTCGCAGCAGATCGCGAATTATCTCGGGATCAGTCTGGGCAAGGTTCATCTTACTCATTTCCCTGACGGCGAGTATTTCGTGCAGTTCGAAGAGAACGTCCGCCGCGCCGACGCGTTTCTGATTCAGCCCACCTGCAAGCCGCCCAATGACAATCTGATGGAGCTTCTGATCATGATCGACGCGGCCCGCCGTGCGAGCGCCGCCCGGATCACCGCCGTGCTGCCGTATTTCGGTTATGCCCGGCAGGACCGCAAGGACAAGCCGCGGGTTCCGATCACCGCGAAGCTCGTGGCGAACCTGATCACCGAGGCCGGCGCCGACCGCATCATCACCATGGACCTCCATTCCCAGCAGATTCAGGGATTCTTCGACATTCCGATGGACCACCTCTATGCGCGTCCGGTTCTGGTTCCGTACCTGAAGAAGCTCGTCGGCAGCAACGGCGTCGTCGTCGCGCCGGACTCGGGCTCCGCCAAGATGGCGATGAACTACGGCGACATGCTCGAGGCCGGATTTGCGGTCGTGACCAAGCGCCGCATCAATGCGACCACGGTTGCGTCGAGCCACCTCGTCGGCGATGTGAAGGACAAGAACTGCGTCATCACCGACGACCTGACCAGCACCGCCGGAACCCTCTGCGCCGCCGCGAAAATCCTGAAGGCCAACGGCGCCGCGAAGATCTACGCGGCCGTTTCGCACTGCATGCTGAGCGAATCCGGCAAGGAGAAACTGCTCGCCACGCCGGAGATCGAGCAGCTGGTCACCACCGATGCGGTTCCGGTCGTCGACGATCTCGGCGGACGCATCAAGGTCGTGTCGGTCGCACCGCTGCTCGGCGAGGCGATCCGGCGCATCCACGACGGGAAGTCGGTCTCGTCGCTCTTCTATATCAATCACTAGATATTACGGCTCATAAAATTACCAAAGAATTAGGAAAGGGGTTCCATGAGCAAAGTCAACAATGAAATTGCGGTGCAGGATCGTAAAGAATTCGGGAAGTGCGCTTCCCGACGCTCCCGCAAAAGCGGAATGATCCCGGCGGTCATTTACAGCAAGGGCAAGGAAGCGAAGGCGATCATGGTCGACGCGGACGCCTGGAAGGTCCTCGCCGGACACCACGTCCAGATGGTGACTCTGGTCGACGGCGCGAACAAGACCGCCGCGCTGGTCAAGGAAGTTCAGTTCAACCACCTCAAGAACTATGTCCAGCACATCGATTTCCTCGAAGTCGACCTGAATGCGGACGTCACCGCCCTGGTTCCGGTCCATGCGCACGGCGACTGCCTCGGCGTGAGCCGCGGCGGCATCCTCGAGTTCGAGCTGCACGAGATCGAAGTGGTCTGCCATCCGGACCACCTGCCGGAATTCATCGCCGCGGAAGTTACCTCGCTCGACGTCGGCGATTCCCTGCATGTGAAGGATCTCGCGATGCCGGAAGGCGTCCGCACCGATCTCGATCCGGAAGCGGTTGTGGCCCATGTCGTCCGTCCGAAGGAAGAGGCCGAAGCTCCGGCCGAAGCGGCGGCCGAACCGGAAGCCATCAAGGAGAAGAAACCCGAAGCCGAAGCGAAGAAGTAAGCTTTGCGGGATGACGGAGTCCGGTGATGAGCAACTATGACGGGAATGAGCGAATTCTGCTGGTGGTCGGCCTCGGCAACCCCGGCGCCGAATACGAAGGCACCCGTCACAACGCCGGATTCATGGTGATCGATCGCCTGCTGGCCGGATTTCCGGCCGGGCGGTTCGAAGCGAGGCATGTGGCGCAGAGTTTCGTCCATGCCGGAATGTTCCGGGGGAAGCCGCTGTTTCTGCAGAAACCGCAGACGTTCATGAATTTAAGCGGGCTGGCGGTGGCGGGATTCGCCCGGAAAGAGGGGATTCGTCCGGAAGAGATTCTGGTCGTGTCCGACGATCTGGATCTGCCGGTCGGGCGGCTGCGTCTGCGGACCGGCGGCTCGGACGGCGGCCACAACGGGCTGAAGTCCGTGATCGCCGAACTCGGGAGCGCGTCGTTCCGGCGGCTCCGGGTCGGAGTCGGCCGCCCCGCTCCGGGCGGGACGATTGATTATGTGCTGTCGAAGTTCGACGGCGCGGAAGCGGAACGGTTCGGGCTGTCGCTTGATGCGGCGGCGGAAGCGGTCCGCGCGGCGTTGGCCGGCGGAATGAGCCGCGCGATGAACAAGTTCAATGCGTGGGCGCCTCCGGCGGAAGACGAGGAAAAAACAAACCAATCACAGTAAGAGGTTTATTTTGAAGAAATACGAAGCTGTATTCATTCTGGACATCCGCAAGACGGATGACGAGGGCGCGGCGTTCACCAAGGAGTTCGCTGAACTGATCACCTCCCTCGGCGGGAAAATGGAATCCGCGACCCCGATGGGCCGCCGCCAGTTCACCTACGAGATCAACAAGCGCAAGGCCGGCATCTACTTCGACTTCATCTTCGAGCTCGAGACCGCGAAGGTCATCGACATCAAGGAGAAGTACAAGCTCGACGACCGCATCCTGCGCAACATGATCCTGATCTGCGACCGTCCGGAGACGGCTGCGGAGGGGCCGATCAAGCTGAACCTTGAATAAGAGCGCATTCGCTCCGACGGAAGTTTGATTTTGGAAGTTTTAACCCTGGAGGCCGAAAATGGCATCACTGAACAAGGTTTTTCTGTTGGGTAATCTTACCCGGGACCCCGATCTGCGCGCTTTGCCGAGCGGCTCGGCGGTCTGTGAGTTCGGCATTGCCGTGAACCGCCGCTACATGTCCTCCAACGGACAGGAGGTCGAGGAGCCGTGCTTCGTCGACATCGTGGTCTGGGGCAGAAGCGCGGAGAGCTGCAAGCAGTACCTTGAAAAGGGCTCCCAGGTGATGATCGAAGGCCGTCTCCAGCTCGATCAGTGGGAAGACCGCAACGGCGGCGGCAAGCGTTCGCGGCTGCGGGTGATCGCCGAACAGGTCCAGTTCCTGAGCCGCCGTCCCGGCGGCGACGGGCAGCAGGGCGGCTACGGTGACGGCGGGCAGAGTTACGGCGGCGGCCGGCAGGGCGGCTACGGCGGGCAGCAGGGCGGCGGTTACAGCCAGCAGCCCCGCGGCAACGGCGGCTACGGCCAGCCGCGCCAGGCGCCGCAGGGCGGAATGCCGCGCGCTCCCCAGCAGCCGCAGGGCGGGATGCCCCGTGCGCCGCAGCCGGAGATGCCGCCGATGCCGGACAACGCTTTCAATCCCGATGAGGGGATGGAAGACGATATTCCGTTCTGATGCCGGATGTTCCGGCCGCCGACGGATGAGAGAAAACAAAAGATTCGCATTTACGTTATAACGAAAGGTATCAAATTATGCAGCCGAAAAGACAAGGTCGCCGCCGTTCGCCGGCGAAGCCGAAGGTTTGCCGTTTCTGCGAGGCGAAAGTCACTTACATTGACTTCAAGGACGCCGAAACGCTGAGCAAGTTCCAGACCGAGAAGGGCAAGATCATGCCGCGCCGGATCACCGGGACCTGCCTCGACCACCAGAAGATGCTCGCCACCGCCGTGAAGCGCGCCCGCATCATCGCTCTCGTGTACTAATTCCTGAAGGGGGAAAATAATATGGCTCACGTGAAACTGATCCTCCTCGATGACGTCGAGAACCTCGGGCTGGCCGGGGATGAAGTCCATGTCGCGCCGGGCTATGCCCGCAACTTCCTGCTGCCGCGCAAGCTGGCCGCGAAGGCGACTCCGGGTACGCTGCGGCTGATCGAGTCGCGCAAGGTCCAGATCGCCGCCCGCCGGGCGCAGGAGCTGGCCGACGCGAAGGCGCTCGCCGAGAAACTGGCCGGAATCGAGCTCTCGATTCCGATGCAGGCGACTGACGACGAGCAGCTGTTCGGCTCGGTCACCGCGCGCATGGTCGCCGATCAGCTGGCCGTTCAGGGGTTCAGCATCGACCACAACCGGGTCAAGATGGACCCGATCAAGACGCTCGGCACGTTCGATGTGGAGGTCAAGCTCCACAAGGACGTGGACGCCACGCTGAAGGTCTGGGTTGTCCGGGGCTGACGCGCGCATGGCGTTTGAAGAGAAAGCCGCGGCCCGCCCGGTTCCCGGGATTCTTCCCGACCGGGCGCAGCCGCACGACCCATCCGTGGAACGGGCCGTCCTCGCGGCGATGCTGCGGGAGCCCAGTCCCTGTGTGGATATTGCAATTGAACACTTCCGGACCCCGGAGGTGTTCTATTCGCATGTACACCGCGAGATTTACCAGGTCATCATCGACCTCTATGCAGATCCCGAGCTCAAGGTCGACATCATATCGGTGGCGCACCGGCTGAAGACGCTCGGCAAGCTTGATGCCGTCGGCGGCGAGCTGTTCCTCGCCGAACTGGACGGTGCGATTTCAACCACGGTCAACATCGAGTCGTGGTGCCTGATTCTCCGTAAATACGCGACTCTCCGGAAAATGATCGATGTCTGCAGCGAGTCGCTTCTGAAATGCTACGACCAGGACGCCGACGCCGGGCAGCTGGTTGAACAGATCGAAACCGATATCTACAAGGTCCGCAACGACCAGGAGAAGAGCTCGAACGTCGAAGTGCAGGATATCATCGCCGATGAATTCCGCGAGCTCATGAAGATCTACAACGGCGAAATCGAAGTCGGCATTCCGACCGGCTACGCGCAGCTCGACGCCTACACCGGCGGTCTGAAAGCCGGTGAAATGTTCGTTCTGGCGGCACGCCCCTCCATCGGCAAGACCAGTCTCGCGCTGAATCTGATCCGGAACCTCGTGCTGCCGACCCGGTCGCCGCATCCGCGGCGGGTGGCCTTTTTCAGCCTGGAAATGACCGCGGCGCAGATCGCGCGCCGCCTTTTGTGCACCGAAGCCGGATTGTCGGAGTCGGTGTTCTGGAACAAGTCCTTCCTGGACAGCGACCTGACCAAGATGACGAATGCGGTTTCCGCATTCCAGAAAGCGAAGCTTTTCATCGACGACACCGGCGGGCTGACCATCGCGGAACTCCGTGCCAAGGCGCGCCGGCTCAAAATGAAGGAGCATATCGATTGTGTGGTCATCGACTACCTGCAGCTCATGCATGCCGACGGCCGCACCGACAGCCGCCAGCAGGAGGTGGCCGAGATTTCGAGCGGAATCAAAACGCTGGCCAAAGATCTGAAGATTCCGGTGCTCGTGCTGGCGCAGCTGAACCGCGAGGTCGACAAGACCGCCGGCGCCGGGGCGCGCCCGAAGCTTGCGCATCTGCGCGAGTCCGGCACCATCGAGCAGGACGCGGACATCGTGACCTTCCTGCACCGGAACCGCGACGATGCGAAGGAGGTTTCGAGCGCCGACCAGAGCGTCGACGCCGAATGGATCATCGAAAAGAACCGTAACGGACGGACCGGCATCCTGAAGCTCCTCTTCTTTCCGACGAAGATGGAGTTCATCGCGGCCGCGCCGTACAAGGAGGAGGACTGCCCGCAGTAGGGCGTTCCCCGGAGTCCCGGATTATCCTCAGGAGTGGAAAGTATCGTGAAATTCGCAACAGTTATCGGCCGGACGCTGGCGGCCCTCGTGCTTTCGGGGGCCGGAGCCTGGGCGGCCCAGGTGGCCGAAGTCAAATTCGACCAGCAGGGGCTCCAGACGCTCCCGGATGAGCAGGTCGCCTTCAACGTCCAGCTGCGTCCCGGCGCGGAGTTCAAGCGCGAAACGCTCGACGCGGACGTCAAGCGGCTGTACAACACCGGGAATTTCGCCGACGTGGTCTCCGAAGTCGAAAACCTGCCCGGCGACAAGGTGCGGATCACCTTCAAACTCCGGTTGAAGCCGCGAGTGAAGCTGATTCAGTTCAAGGGGAACGTGAAATATTCCGCCGCCGAGCTCGGCAAGGAGGTCACGGTCGTCGAAGGCGGTCTCCTGAACGACAAGGCGCTGCGCGAAAGCGCGCAGAACCTCAGGAAGTTCTATAACGACAAAGGCTATACCGACAACAGGGTCACGCCGGTCGTCATGCCGGACGAGGACGGTTCCATCACGCTGACCTTCCAGATTGAAGAGAACCTGAAGCTCCGGGTTCACGACGTGACGTTCGAGGGGGCGGAGCTCTTTTCGCAGTGGGATCTGCGTCATTCGATCGCCAACCAGTATTCGTATTGGAACTGGCTGCCGTTCGTGAACGAATATCTGAACTACGGACTGCTGGACCGGCACGAACTCGATCTCGACCGGGCGCGGCTGCGCGAAAAGTACCATGACAAGGGGTATCTCGACTTCAAGATCGACGATGTCGTGCTGACCCCGGTTCCGGACGATCCGGAGTATGTCGACCTCGACTTCAAGATCACCGAGGGCGAGCCCTACAAGGTCGGCAAACAGACCATCGTCGGCAACACGGTCTTCACCGAAGAGGAGCTGCTGCCCTATCTGCGGCTCAGGGAGGGGGAGACCTTCTCGAGTTCGGCCGAACAGGAGAGCGTGCGCGGGATTTCGGCCCGTTACGGCTCGCTCGGCTATGCCGACATGAGCTGCCGCCCGGTGCGGCACGAGGATTTCGAGAACAAGACCGTCGATATCGTCTATGAGATCACCGAAGGGCGCAAATACTTCGTGCGGCAGGTCATCATCACCGGCAACACCGAGACGAAGGATAAGGTGATCCGCCGCGACCTCGTGATTCATGACGGCGATCCGCTCGACACGCGCCGCATCGACGTCAGCCGCCAGCGGCTGCTCGGCATGGGATATTTCGAGAATGTCGAAGCGTCGGCGGTCGGCGCGGATGCGCTCGACGAAAAGGATGTCGTGTTCAAGGTTCAGGAGAAGCCGACCCGCTACAACTTCCGGATCGGCGCCGGCGCGTCGGACATCAGCAACTTTTTCGGCATGGCCGAAATTTCGACTGACAACTTCGACATCATGAATCCCGGCAACTGGTTCTACGGCGGCGGCCAGCGCATGCGCATCCAGGGCGTGCTCGGCATCGACAACGCCGGCTTCAACGTGGATTTCGTGGAGCCGTGGCTGTTCGACCTGCCGCTGCGTTTCGAGATTTCCGGCTATATGAACATGGTCGATTACGATGAGTGGCGCGAGAACCGCGTCGGTTTCCGCACTTCGCTGACGCGCCGGATCTTCGACGACTTCACGTCGGTCACGCTCGGCTATAAGTTCGAATACGTGAAAATCAATGAAGTGTCGCACCGGTTCAAGGACTACATGCGCGAGAACAGGCAGACCGACGGGCAGCTGGTCAGCCAGCCGTCGCTGACTCTCGAACGCGACACCCGCGACAGCCTGATGGACCCGACCAGCGGCTACAATGCGAGCCTCTTCGGGTCGGTGACGCCGCAGTTCCTCGGTTCGTCGAGCAACTACTACCGGCTCGAGGCCAAGGGCAGCTACTACTACAGCTTTTTCGACAAGGCGATCGTCGCGATGGTCGGCGGCAAGATCGGCACGGTGGCTACGGTCAACCGCGACAAGGACGTTCCGATTTTCGAGCGTTACTTCCTCGGCGGCAGCGATTCGCTGCGCGGCTTCGACTACCGCTCCGTTTCGCCGACCTTCGGCCACGGAAACAACTACGGCGGCCAGACCATGCTGCAGCTGACGGCGGAGGTGACCCACCCGATCTGGGGGCCGATCCGCGGCGCCGTCTTCTGCGATGTCGGCAATGCCTGGAAGAACTCGTTCGAGATGGACCTCTCCGAAATCAATGTCGGCGTCGGTTACGGACTGCGTATCCGGCTGCCGGTAATCAACGCGCCGATCAAGCTCGACCTCGCTTACCCGATCGTGAACAATCAGGACTACGAATCGAACAAACTGCGCTTCCACTTCAACCTGGGATTTTCGTACTGATGAGCGAAGAATTGAAATTTGAACCGACCGCCGAGTCGCTGCTGGCGATTCTCGAGCGGCTGCGGGCCCCGGGCGGCTGCCCGTGGGACCGCGAACAGACGCGCCTCTCCCTGAGCCGCAGTCTGGCCGAAGAGTGCGCCGAACTGCTCGATGCGATCGACCGGGACGACCCGGCCGATATCTGCGACGAACTCGGCGACCTCTTCATGAACGTGCTGTTTCAGGCCGTTATCGCGAAGGAGAAGGGAGAATTCACCTACACCGACATGGCCGGGCATATCGTGGAGAAGATGGTCCGCCGCCACGCTCATATCTTCGGCGACGCCGAGGCCGGGACGGCGGAGGAGGTCACCGATCTCTGGGCGAAGATCAAGGAGAAGGAAAAAGCCGCGGCCGGCAAGCCGCGCGAAACGTCGATTCTCGACGGGGTCGGCCACTATCTGACCAGCCTGAACCGGGCCGAGAAAATCCAGAAGAAGGTTGCGAAAGTCGGTTTCGACTGGAGCGACCAGCAGGGGATTGTCGGAAAGATCGAAGAGGAGCTGGCCGAGTTGAAGGAGGCGATGGCGGAGGGGAACGAGGAGCACGTCGACGAGGAGCTCGGCGACCTGCTGTTCGTGGTTTCGAATCTCGCGCGTTTCCGCAGGCGGGCGACCTCCGAGGAGCTGCTGCGGGCGGCCAACCGGAAGTTCGAATCCCGCTTCCGTTATATCGAGCGGGTGCTGGCCCGGGAGGGCGTTCCGCTTGAACAGGCCGGCGGCGCCCGGCTCGAAGCGCTCTGGCGCGAGGCAAAGCAGAAGGAAAAAGAGACGGGCCGCTGAAGCCCGCGATCATAAGGAGAAGAGAAGATGCGCAATGAATTTCTGCCTTTTACCAGGCCGGCGATCAACGAAGCCGATATCCGGGCCGTGACGGAGGTGCTCCGTTCCGGCTGGATCACGAACGGTCCGCAGAACGCGGCGCTGGAGTCCGGCGTCTGCGAAATTACCGGCAACCGGTTCGGCGTGGCGCTTTCGTCGGCGACGGCGGCCATGCACCTTTTGATGAAGATCATGAAGCTCGGTCCCGGCGATGAAGTCATCACGCCGTCGATGACCTGGGTTTCGATCGTGAACATGATCGTGCTGGCCGGCGCGACGCCGGTTTTCTGCGAAATCGACCGCGAAACCATGCTGGCGACGCCGGAGAGCATCGCCGAGAAGATCACGCCGCGGACGAAGCTCATCATTCCGGTCCACTTCGCGGGCGCCGCGCTGGACCTCGACGGCATCTACCGCGTTGCCGGGGAGATTCCGGTGGTGGAGGACGCCGCGCATGCGCTCGGAACCTATTACAAGGGGCGCCACATCGGTTCGACCGGCGCGGCGATCTACTCGTTCCACGCGATCAAGAACGTGACGACCGGCGAAGGCGGCATGTTTGTCACCAACAATGAGGAGGATGCGGCTCTCATGCGCCGCTGGAAGTTCCACGGCATCGGCATGGATGCGTTCGACCGCCAGAACCGCGGCCGTTCGCCGCAGGCCGAGGTGATCGAGCCGGGGTTCAAGTACAATCTGACCGACATCTGCGCTGCGATCGGCGTATCGCAGCTGTCGCGCCTGGTCAATATCAACACGCGCCGCCGCGAACTTGCGATGCTGTACCGCAGGGAGTTGGCGAACGTTCCGGAAATCCGGCCGCTGGCCGATCCGGACTACGATTTCAAACACGCCTGGCATCTGTTCGTCGTGCGGGTCGATACGCCGAAGATCGACCGCAACAGCTTCATGACCGAGCTGAAGGCGCGGAATATCGGCACCGGGCTGCATTTCCGTTGCGCCCACCTGCAGAAATATTACCGTGAAGTCATGGGGTTCCGGCCCGGCATGCTGCCGGCTACCGAATACAACAGCGACCGGATCTGTTCGCTGCCGCTTTTCCCGGACATGACCTTCGACGACGTGATCGACGTGGTCGAGGCGATCAAAGCGGTTCTGGCCGGAAAGTAATCAGGAGAGCGTATGGACAACCATCTGGACCAGGAACTGACGGGGGCGACCCGCCGGAACGAGCTGTTTTTCTGGCTCTTTTCGATTGTCGCGCTGTTTCTCTTTCTCGGACACAATGCGCTCTGGGCGTCGGAGGACCGCTGGGCCGAAATCGCCCGCGAAATGCTGATCACCGGGGATCTTCTGCATCCGGCGCTGAACTGGCAGGTCTATTTCGACAAGCCGCATCTGACCTACTGGCTGATTCTGCCCTTCGCGATCGTGCGCGGCGGGTTCGACGAGTTCATCGTGCGGATTCCGAGCGCTCTGGCCGGGCTGGCCGGGCTCTGGGGGACGCTCATGCTGTCGAAAAAGCTGTTCGACCGCCGGACTGCGCTGCTGGCCGGCTGGATGCTGCTGACCTGTTACGGCTTCCTGTTCTGGGCGCGTACGGCGGCGGCGGACACGGCCAATCTCGCGGCGATCATCCTCGCCGTGGCGTACTTCTATCAGGTGGAGGAGAAGGCGACCTTCCACCGCTATCTGATCTTCTATCTGATCTGTTTCCTCGGCGCGCTGGCCAAGGGACTGCCGGCGCTGGTCATGCCGTTCGTGGTCATTGCGCCTCATCTGCTGGCCGAAAAACGGTGGCTGAAGCATTTGAGAGTGTCGAACTTCCTGGCGTTTTTTCTGGCGGCGGGACTCTATTTCCTGCCGTTCTACCTCGCGTCGATCCTGCCGATGGAGCCGCCGCTGCGCGCCCAGGGGAACGAATTGAGCGGGCTTGAGCTGGTCTGGCGCGAAAACATCGTTCGTGTCTTCAACGCGTTCGATCACAAGGATCCGTTTTACAGCTACTTTTACAACCTGCCGCGCACGCTGCTGCCGTGGGTGCTCGTGATCGGCGTCTCGATCGCCGGCATGGTGCGGAACTGGAAGAAGCTCCCTCCGCCGGTCCGCGAGCTCATGATCGGCACGCTTGCGATGTTCGTGCTGTTCTGCTGCTCGACATCGCGCCGCTGGTACTACATCCTGCCGGTCATGCCGTTCTGCGCGGTGCTGGCGGCAGCCGGACTCTGCCGCGGCCTGAGCGTGGAGAAGTGGGACCGGCCGGTGCTGCTTCTGATGCGGCTGCTGGTCATCATCGGCTCCTCGCTCGGCGTCGCGAGCCTGGTCGGGATTCCGCTCTGGAACCATTTCTTCAAGTTCTCTCCGCCGCTGCTGGCGGTGATCGCTTTGCCGGCGGCCGGATTGCTGGCGCTCGGCGCGATTCTGATCGACAACCAGCCGGAGAGTCCGGTCGAACGGTGGACCGGGCTGCCGCGCCGCATGGGCTCGATGGTGCTCGGCTGCGCGATTCTGGTCGTCTGCGTATTCGACTGCGTGATTCCGTCGCTGACCCGGTATCGGACGGAGAAACAGCTGTACGACGCAATCCTCGCCGCGGATCTCGGGCTGTCGCCGGAACGGATCTTCATCTGGCGGGACGACGCGCCGTCGAAGCTGCTGTTCTATCTGGATTTGCAGCGCCCGGTCACGGACAGCCCGGATTTCATCTGGCGCCGCGCCTTCACCGAGGAACAGATCCGGGCCATGACGCCGGAGCAGCGGCGCGCCGAACAGCAGAAGCGCAATCTGGCCGATCTGCGGCAGTTCCTCGAACGGAACGCGGGTCATCAGGTCGCGATCTTCTCCTTCGACCGGGAATCGGATCTGAAGCCGCTGGCCCGGGCCGCGGCCGAGCTGGGGCTGCCGATCGATGTGGAGAAGCCCGATTTTTCGGAACGCCGGTTCGACGTGATGGAAAGCAAATCCCGCAGGCGTTCGGTTTGGACGCCGCGCCTGCCTCAAACCTTCGAGGAAAAGCATGAAGAAGTCAAATAAAATCGAATTCGTTTCGGTGGTTGTTCCCGTTTACAACGAAGAAGGGTGCCTGCAGGAGCTGATCGACCGTACGCTTGCGGCTCTGGACGGCTGCAACCGCCGGTTCGAATTCATCATGGTCGACGACGGGAGCCGCGACAACTCCGCCGAAATCATGAAGGAGGCGAGCAGAAAGCGGCCCGGCGAAGTCATCAGCTGCATCCTGAACCGGAATTACGGGCAGCACTCCGCGATCATGGCGGGTTTTTCGCAGGTCCGCGGCGACCTGGTCATCACGCTCGACGCCGATCTGCAGAATCCGCCGGAGGAGATTCCGAACCTGATTGCGGCGGCCGAAGAGGGCAACGACGTGGTCGGCACCATCCGGCAGAACCGGAAGGACACGTTCTTCCGCCGGTTCGCCTCGAAGATCGTGAACAAAGTGGCTCAGAAGGCGACCGGGGTCAAGATGCGGGATTACGGCTGCATGCTGCGCGCCTACCGGCGGCACATCGTCGACGCGATGCTGCAGTGCAACGAACGGAGCACCTTCATCCCGGTGCTCGGGAACAGCTTTGCGCGCAACACCTGCGAAATCCCGGTGCGGCACAACGAGCGGGCGGTCGGAGATTCGAAATATTCGCTCTGGAAGCTCATCAATTTGCAGTTCAACCTGCTGACCTGCATGACTACGATGCCGCTGCGCATTCTGACCTACTTCGGGCTGTTCGCGGCATTCTGCGGTTACCTGCTCAGCGTCTACATCGTGGTCCGCCGCTTTCTGTGGGACGACGGCGACAGCTGGGGCCAGGGCGGTGTGTTCACGCTGTTTGCCGTGATGTTCATCTTCACCGGAATCCAGATGATCGGCATCGGGATGATCGGCGAATACATCGGCCGGATCTACAACGACGTCCGCGCGCGCCCGCGTTACTTCATTGAGGAAGTTTTCGGTCGCGGCGAAGAAAAATAAGGGGCGGCGGAAACCGCATCCGGAGCGGGAAAACGCCGGGATGCCGCCGGGTGCCGCCTGCGCTCCGTCCTGCTCCGGCGCCGCCGGCTCTGCACGGAGCGGTTCCGTACGGCTTTTTCCCGGCCCGGGGTTGACAGGGTCCGGTTCGGATGCTATATTACATCTCTGGTTTGTGTACGGACTTAATTAACATACAGCAGTGTTCGAAGCAGTGGTAAAACCGGAGTTAAAATCTTGAGCGGCCGGCTCTCTGGCGAAAGAGACGTGTTGTGCGTTTCTTTCGCTGATTTGTATACGGCACCGGGATTTCCAGTCTGGCCGGCGTGACAGAACGGAACACCGCGCAAATCAGAGAAGAAGGAATTTATGGCAAAGCGGGAAGACATCAAGAAGGTGCTGATCATCGGCTCGGGGCCGATCATCATCGGGCAGGCGTGCGAATTCGATTACTCCGGAACCCAGGCGTGCAAGGCGCTGCGCGGGCTCGGCTACGAGGTGGTGCTGGCCAACTCGAACCCGGCCACGATCATGACCGATCCCGGCATGGCGGATCACACCTACATCGAACCGCTGACCGTCGACAGCATCGAGAAGATCATCGCGAAGGAGCGTCCGGACGCGCTGCTGCCGAATCTCGGCGGGCAGACCGCGCTGAACCTCGCGATTTCGCTGCAGGACAACGGCATTCTCGATAAATACAATGTTCAGGTCATCGGCGTCGACCTCAATGCGATCAAGCGCGGCGAGGACCGCATCATCTTCAAGGAGACCATGAACCAGCTCGGCGTCCCGATGGCGAAGTCCGAGCCGTGCTACACGGTCGAAGAGGCCGAAAAGATCGCGAACGAGCTCGGCTATCCGGTGGTCCTGCGCCCGGCCTACACGATGGGCGGCACCGGCGGCGGCATCGTCTACAACGTCGAGGAGCTGCGCGAAGTGGTCGCCCGCGGGCTGGCTGCCTCGCTGATCAACCAGGTGCTGGTCGAAGAGTGCGCGCTCGGCTGGGAAGAGCTTGAGCTCGAAGTCGTCCGTGACGCGAAAGGCGACAAGATCACCGTCTGCTTCATCGAGAACGTCGATCCGATGGGCGTGCATACCGGCGACAGCTTCTGCGTGGCGCCGATGCTGACCGTGCCGGAAGAGGTCCAGCAGCGGCTGCAGGATTACGCATACCGCATCATCGACGCGGTCGGCGTCATCGGCGGCTGCAACGTCCAGTTCGCGCACAATCGCGAAGACGGCCGCATCATCGTCATCGAAATCAATCCGCGCACTTCGCGTTCGAGCGCGCTCGCCTCGAAGGCGACCGGCTTCCCGATCGCCAGTGTTTCAACGAAGCTGGCGGCCGGAATCACGCTCGACGAGCTGCCGTACTGGCGCGACGGATCGCTGGAGAAATACACGCCGTCGGGTGATTACGTCGTCGTGAAGTTTGCGCGCTGGGCGTTCGAGAAGTTCCCGCAGGCCCAGGACCGGCTCGGCACGCAGATGAAGGCGGTCGGCGAAGTCATGAGCATCGGCAAAAATTTCAAGGAGGCGCTCCAGAAAGCGATCCGTTCGCTCGAAATCGGCCGGGCCGGGCTCGGCATGGTCAAGAAAATCGAGAAACTTTCGCTCGAAGAGCTCCGGCCTCTGGTTGCCTCTCCCTCCAGCGAACGTTTTTTCCACCTCTACGAGGCGTTCAAGAAGGGGCTTACGGTCGACGAGGCGTGCGCCCTGACCCGGATCACCCGTTATTTCCTGCAGGAGATCAAGGAGCTGGCCGACTTCGAGCTGAAGCTGGCGGCCTACACCTGGATGGCACTGCCGGACGAGCTGCTCGTTCAGGCCAAGAAATTCGGCTTCTCGGACAAATATCTCGCGAAACTCTTCAGCGTTTCGGAAAAAGAGGTGCGCGAGTGCCGTCTTGAGCTCGGCTGTGCCGCCACGTTCTGCCTGGTTCCGGTCAGCGGCGTTGAGAATGCGGACTACTATTACTCGACCTACTCCGGCGCGCCGGACGAGGTCCCGGTCAGCTCGAACCGCAAGATCATGGTGCTCGGCGGCGGTCCGAACCGGATCGGCCAGGGCATCGAATTCGATTACACCTGCGTGCATGCGGCCTTTACGCTGCGCGACGAAGGGTATGAATCGGTTCTCATCAACTGCAATCCCGAGACGGTTTCGACCGACTACGACACGAGCGACAAGCTTTATTTCGAACCGCTGACCACCGAGGACGTGCTTGCGATTTACGCGAAAGAGAAGCCGGAGGGCGTCATTGTCCAGTTCGGCGGCCAGACGCCGCTCAACATCGCGCAGGAGCTGAAAGACGCCGGCGTGAAGATCATCGGTACGCAGCCGGAGGGAATCCGGCTGGCCGAAGACCGCGAATATTTCCGCGAGCGCATGATCGCGCTCGGCATCAAGCAGCCGCAGAGCGGCATCGCCCGTTCGCTCGAAGAGGCGATCCGGCTCGGGCGCGAGATCGGCTACCCGGTCATGGTTCGTCCCTCCTTTGTGCTCGGCGGCCGCGGCATGGCGGTCATCTATGACGAAGAGACGCTGACCCGCTACGCGATCGAGGCGATTCAGGTCAGCCCCGAATACCCGATGCTGATCGACCGCTTCCTCGACAACGCGATCGAGTGCGAGGTCGATGCGATTTCGGACGGGGATGCGACTTATGTCGCATCGGTCATGGAGCACATTGAGCTGGCCGGCATCCACTCGGGCGACTCGGCCTGTTCGATTCCGCCGGTGACGCTGCCGAAGAAGCACCTCGACACGATTGAGCAACAGGCGGCGGCGATTGCGAAGGATTTCCGTGTGAAGGGCATCCTGAATGTCCAGTTCGCGGTCTGCGAGGATCAGGTCTGGATCATCGAAGCGAATCCGCGCGCCTCGCGCACGGTTCCGATCGTTTCGAAGGTGACCGGGGTTCCGCTGGCCCGCATCGCGACCTGCCTCATGCTCGGGCACAAGCTTGCCGAGTTCGCCGATGTGCTCAAGCCGCACCCGCAGAGTTATTTCGGCGTCAAGGAGGCGGTGTTCCCGTTCAATATGTTCCCGGAAGTCGACCCGGTGCTCGGTCCCGAAATGCGGGCCACCGGCGAGGTGATGGGGCTGGCGACGAGTTTCGGCATGGCGTACTTCAAGTCGCAGCAGGCGGCCGGTTCGAAGCTGCCGCTCGACGGGACGGTGCTGGTCTCCGTTTCGGAGCGTGAACGGCAGTATCTGCTGCCGATCATCGAGACGCTCCGCGACCTCGGCTTCAAGTTCGTCGCGACGGAGGGAACCGCGAAGTTCCTGACCGCGAACGGTATCGAAACCGCCGAGGTGCACAAGCTCAACGAAGGGCGGCCGAATGTGGCCGACCTGATCAAGAACCGGCAGATCACGCTGATCATCAACACGCCGATCGGCCGTCTCTCGAAGATCGACGACAGCTATATCCGCATGAAGGCGATCCAGTACAAGATTCCGTACATGACCACGATTGCGGCCGCGAGGGCGACCGCCGCGGGCATCAAGGAGGCGAAGCACGGCGAGTCGCCGCTGAAGTCGCTGCAGGAATATCAGGCCGGCCGGTAAGGCCGCCGGCCGCATGGGAGAGGAACGTTTGTATCGATGACTGCGGGAATTATCATCTTTCTGGTGATTCTGCTGCTGCCGGT
Organism: Victivallis lenta; assembly: GCF_009695545.1. Lineage (NCBI taxonomy): Bacteria > Pseudomonadati > Lentisphaerota > Lentisphaeria > Victivallales > Victivallaceae > Victivallis > Victivallis lenta. The sequence continues at coordinate 101,349 of NZ_VUNS01000016.1, forward strand.
CACGCTGACGGCGGTGCATTATTTCCGCCGCACGATCGAACTCGGCCGGGCGCTGGACCGTGCGAACGAGCGGCGCCGCGAGATCACAAACTTCCTCTCGCGCTTTTCGACCGGGCTCCAGGAGGAGGACGGCGTGGAGGGCGCGATGCACGCCGCCGCCCGCCACGTCGCGGAACAGACCGACGCGGAGTCGGTGGCGATCTACGAGGTTTCCGGCAATGAGCTGCGGGTGACCGGAGTCTGCGGGACGTATCCGCTGATCCACAGTTCGAACCAGCTGCTTTTCTCCCGCCATCATCATCTGTTCGAGGCGTTGCGCCGCGAGGAGGTTCCGATCGGCAAGGGGTTCCTCGGCGGCATGGCGACGACGCGGCAGGCGGAGCTTGTGCCGGATGCGGCGGCGGACCCGCGTTTCGTCGAATATCCGGATTTTGCGAATTTCGGCAGCATCATGGCGATTCCGCTCCTGCGGGAGGGGATGTTGGTCGGGGTCGTCTGTGCGGCGACGAACCGTCTGCGCCCCGGCAGTCCGTTCTCCGAAGCACAGTTCGAGCGGCTGCGGCTGCTTTCGGGCCAGGTGCAGATGGTGCAGAATCTGGTCAAGGTTTACAGCGAAATCAGCAAGCGGGAGCGGATCGACCAGGAGCTCGAATTCGCGCGCCATCTCCAGCAGTCGCTGCTGCCGCAGGCGTTCCCGGCCTGGGATCAGTTTTCGGTCAACGCCCATACGCGTTCGGCCAAGGAGGTCAACGGCGATTTCTACGATTTTGTGGAGATTGATGAGGATCGGCTGCTGGTCATCATCGGCGATGCGTGCGGCAAGGGGATTCCGGCCTGCATGCTGACAGCCATGACGCGCAGCTATGCGCGCTGTCTCGCCGCCGGAAGCTTCACGACGCTCGGGGAGTTCCTGCGGCAGATCAACGACAAGCTCTTCCGCGACACCGATGCGGACCGGTTCATCACGCTCGGCTGCTGTCTGCTGGATAAGCGGAATTCGCTGCTGGAGTTCGGCCGGGCCGGGCATACGGACCTGGTGAGCTACGTTCACGACCATATCCGGACGTTTTCGCCGGCCGGCTCGGCGCTCGGGATCCTGCCGGACGAATTTGCGAATTTCGACACGATCTGCCTGGCGATCGAACCGGGAACTTCGGTGATCATGTATTCGGACGGCCTGACGGAGGCTTTGAACAAGGAGCAGGAGGAGTTCGGAATCACCCGGCTTTCGGAGGTGTTCAAGGATTCGTGCGAGCTCGGCGGTTCGCCGCAGGCCGTGATCGACCGCGTGATGGAGGCGGTGATCAACTACGAGGTCGAACAGAACGACGACCAGACCATCGTGCTCATCCGCCACACCGGCAAGGCGTAAGGCCGCTCTGAACCCGCAGCCGTCCGTAAACTGCATGTTCAATTATTCCTTTCATGCTGCACGCATTGCAGATGGAGCCGCCTCGCCATTTTCTCCGGAAAAATCCCGTTTCCGGATTGACACCGGTCCGGATGCGCTGTTATATTCCGTATTGTCGTGATGTTCTGCATGCACATGGAGGGTGGGTGATATGCGAAACGTGTTCTTCTCGTTTGTCGCGTTGTGTCTGCTGGCCGGCCGCCTCTGCGCCGCCGATTCCCTGCGGGAGGGGTTCGCGAATCCTCCCCCCGAATACCGGGTCCACACCTGGTATCACTGGTCGAGCAATTTCGTGACGCCGGAAGGCATCACCGCCGATCTCGAAGCGATGAAGAAGGCCGGCATCGGCACGGTGCACCTGTTCGCGGCCGCCATGAGCCGTATGCCCTCCGGTCCGGCGATCCTGACGGAGAAGTGGCGGGAAAACGTCCGTCATTTCGCTTCCGAAGCGCGGCGGTTGGGACTGCAGGCCGGCGTGCATAACTGTCCCGGCTGGTCGTCGAGCGGCGGACCGTGGATCCGGCCGGAGGACGCGATGCAGTTCCTCGTCTCTTCCGAGGCGGAGGTCGCCGGCGGAGGAAAGCGGACCGTCACGCTGCCGCAGCCGGAGATCCGGAACGGCTACTACCGCGATGTCGCGCTGCTGGCCTTCCCGGCCGCGCCGTCTCCGGAAGTGACGAAAATTTCCGCCACATTCACGAAATTTCCGTCATTTCCCCTCAGCTTGCCGCTGAAGGAGAAGGGCAGTTCCGCCGAATTGCGTTTCGACTTTTCCGAATTGACGCCTCTTCGCTTTGCGGAACTGAAATTCGGGGAGACCCACCTCTATGTGCGCGGTGAAATCGAGCTCTCGCCGGACGGCGTGAATTTCACGAAGGCCGGAACATTCGATTTCGGCATTCACAACGACCAGCGCGGTCCGAAGTACGTCCCGTTCGGCGATCGGCCGGTCAAGGCGCGTTCGGCCCGGATTCGTTTCCGCGACCGGGTCCGGCCGGTCTGGATCGGCCCGGCCGACGTCCGGCTGGAATCGGTGCGGTTCACCGGGCAGGCGATGATTCCGCAGATCGAATTGCAAAACGCCTCCGGCTCGAGCTTCGGCTTCCGTCCTCCGGCGGCCGGATACGCCGCCGCGGCCGGGATCGCGCCGGAGTCGATCATCGACCTGACCGGAAAACTCAATGCCGCAGGACAGCTCGAATGGGAGGTCCCGCCCGGAACCTGGAAGCTGCTCCGCATCGGCCATACGCCGACCGGCAAGCGAAACGCTCCGGCCTCGCTTTCCGGGCTCGAGTGCGACAAGCTTTCGCGCCGCGGGCTCGATGCCCACTGGCCCGGCATGATGGAAAAATATCTGGCCGACACGAAGGGGTTCGATGTTCTGCGCTACGGCATCATCGACAGCTACGAGGTCGGCGGCCAGAACTGGACGGACGGCCTTGACCGCGAGTTCGAAACGCGCCGCGGCTACCCGTTGAAGCCATACCTGCCGGCCGTACTCGGTTATGCGGTCGGCACACCGGAAGAGTCGGCGCGTTTTCTCTACGATTTCCAGAAGACGGTCGCCGAACTTTTTGCGGAAAACTACTTCGGCCGCTTCACGGAGCTCTGCCGCAGAAGCGGTCTTCTGAGCTGCCTCGAACCGTATGGCGGGCCGTTCGAATCGATGCAGAGCGGCAAAAGCGCGGATCTGCCGGCCGGGGAGTTCTGGATCGGCGGCGCGCCGCCCGACAAGCTCGCCGCTTCCATCGGCCGGGTTTACGGCAAAAAGACGATCGGAGCCGAAGCGTTCACGACCGATGCGCTGCCGGGGCGCTGGCTGCAGGACCCGTATCAGCTCAAGGAGTACGGGGACCGCGCCTGGTGCCGCGGAATCAATCTTTTCATGCTGCACAGCTACGTCCACCAGCCGTGGCTCCATGTGCGTCCCGGCGTTACGCTCGGACGTCACGGCGCGCACTTCAACCGGAACAACACCTGGTTCCGCGAGGCCGGCGCGTGGCTCGACTACGTGCGCCGCGGCCAGTACCTGCTGCAGTCCGGGCAGGCCGTCGCCGATGTGCTGGTCCTGTCGGGCGAATCCGTTCCGAACCGCTTTCCGGCCGAAAACGGTCTCGACGGATACGATTTCGATTACTGCGACGTCGAAACCCTGCTTTCGCGGCTGACGGTGCGCGACGGCCGGATCTTTCTCCCGGACGGCCGCAGCTACGCGCTGTTCTCCCTCGGCACGGACCGTTATCTGTCGCGGGCCGTGCTCCGGCGCGTCCGGGAGCTGCTCGAAGCGGGGGCTGTTGTCGCCGGAGTCGCGCCGCTCGGTTCGCCGACGCTGGCGGATCGGGGGAGCGAAGCGGAGTATCGCAGGCTCGTCGCCGACCTCTGGGAAAGCGGCCGTTATGAAGACCGGCTGATTCCGGCCGGAAAGGTGGCCGATGCGGTGCGGGCGCTGAAGCTGGCGCCGGATTTCGCAGGCCCGGTCGAATTCGGATTCCAGCACCGGAAGATCGGGGAGCGCGACATTTATCTGGTCAGCAGCGGTTCCGACCGGAGCTTTTGCGGCACGGTCAGTTTCCGTGTGACCGGAGTCGCCCCGGAGTTGTGGGACCCCGCCACCGGGGAGACGGTTCCGGCCCCGGTCTGGGAGACGCAGGGAGGCCGTACCGCTGTCCAGCTTCGGCTGCCGCCGAAAGGATCGATTTTTGTCGTTTTCTCCCCGGAAGCCGGAACGAAAAAACACCTGCTGCCGCCGGCAGCGCCGGTTCCGGCCCGGCTCGAAGTCGTTGAAGCGCTCTACCGCGAGCGCGATGCAGCGGCGGGCGGCGCGGAGGTGACCGATGCCGTGCGGCGTCTCATCGACGATTCCGGCCTCCACTTTCCGGTCAATACCAAATCGTTCGGCATCGCGGACCCGGCGCCCGGCAGATACAAGGTGCTGCTGCTGAAATTCCGGGGCGGCGACGGCGTGCTTCACGAACTCAGGACGCCGGAATACGGGCGGGTGTCGCTCGACGCCGGGAAGTACGACCGTTCGGCGGCGCTTCCGATTGAGATTGTGCGGGCCGTCTACCGGCCGCGCGGCGAGGAAAACGGCAAAGACGTGACGGACGAGGTGAAAAAGCTGTTCACTCCCGCCGGACTCGACTTCATCGTCGACAATCCGACGCTCGGCGGGGATCCGGCGCCGGACCGTCCGAAGGAGCTTCTGCTCGAATATGCGTATCGGGGGGAACGCGTCACGAAGGTTTATCCGGAGTGGGCGAAGGTTTCGCTCTCCGCCGCTTTCTTCGTTCCCGGCGGCGGCGCGGAGCCGTTCATCGACCGCGACGGACGGTGTGCGGTGCTGTTCCTGCAGCCCGGTGAAGCGGAGTATCGCCTTCCCGGCGGGAAAATCTGGAAAGCGGCGTCCGGCGTTCTTCCGGAGCCGCTGGCGCTCGACCGGGAGTGGTCGCTGTCGTTTCCGCCCGGACTCGGAGCGCCGGAGCGGATCGAACTGCCCGAGCTGATTTCCTGGAGCGACCACGCCGACGACGGCGTCCGGTATTTTTCGGGAACGGCGGTCTATCACAAGCGCTTCGAACTTCCGGCCGGGGTGACCGGCGCGGGCCGGCGTCACTATCTGGAGCTCGGCGCCGTGAAGAACCTGGCCCGGGTCAGGTTGAACGGCGCCGACCTCGGGCTGCTCTGGAAGCCGCCGTTCCGGGTCGAAGTGACGGAACGGCTGAAGCCCGGGATGAACGAGCTTCAGGTCGAGGTCACCAATTTGCTTGTGAACCGGATGATCGGCGACGAACAGCTCTCCGGCAGGGACCCGGAACGCGACGGCTTTCCGGAGTGGGTTTTATCCGACCGCTCCGATTCCGGCAGCGGCCGCTACACCTGGTCGACCTGGAAGGGGTGGGCGAGAGATGACAAGCCGCTCGCGTCGGGACTCCTCGGCCCGGTCCGGCTGCTGACCGGCGCCGTGGTCCGGCAGGATTTCTGAAAGGATTCTTTTTTCGTCCCGGCAGGCCGTTGCAATTGGCGGAAGGCGCGCTATATTACATCCGGTAATATGGAACAGTAAGCGTTGACAACGAAAGAGTTTTCTACATGCCTCCCTTCTCCGGAAACAGAGCGGTCCTGCTGGAACTGGCCCTGAAGCAGACCCGTAAAATGTTCAATTCCCCCTGCGGCGGCCTGAAGCGTCCCTACCTTGATCCCGGCGCGCAATATGCCCGGAACCTGTGGGACTGGGATTCCTACTGGGCTTCCGTCGCTTTGCTCGGCATCGCGGCGGAAGTGAAGGATGACGCGTTTTCCGCCGAAGTGCTGAAACACGCGAAGGGGTCGCTGCTGACCTTCTTCGACTATCAGGCGCCCGACGGCAGCATGCCGATCCTGCTCGACGGCGAGGGCGTCGATGTATTCGAAACCCGCAATCCCGGGCAGAATATCGGCAAGCCGATCCATGCGCAGTTTGCGCTGCTGCTCGAGGAACGCGGCGCGTTCGACGATGCGGAGAAAGCCATGCTGCTGCGCGGCCTCCGCCGCCTTGCCGAATGCCGGATCAACCGCTCCCGGAGCTGTCCGACCGGGCTTTTTGTCTGGAATACCGATGCGGCGATCGGCGTGGACGACGATCCGACCGCCTGGGGGCGGCCGCCGAAGTCGAGCGCGCATATCTACCTGAACTGCCTCGTCTACGCCGATTTTCGCGCCGCGGAAACGCTGGCCGGCCGGATCGGGGATACCGAAAGCGTCCGCTTTTTCCGGCAGGAGGCGGATGCGCTCGGGGAAGCGGTCCGACGCTGCTGTTACGACCGCCGCGACGGGCTCTACTACACGGTCGACGTGCAGTGCGTCACGACCCATCCGAAATTCAGCATGTTCACGCTGAATGCGTCGCTTGACGCATTCTGGCAGGTCCTGCCGCTGAAAATCGGGGCGTGGAGCTCGTTCCTGCCGCTCTGGTGCGGTATTGCGCGGCAGGAGGAGGCCGGGCGCATGGTGCGCGAGCACCTCATGAATCCGGCCCGTTTCTGGACGCCGTGGGGCATCCGCTCCCTCGCGGCGGATGAGGTTATGTACCGCCCGGACGATTCGCGCGGCAATCCGTCGAACTGGCTCGGGCCGGTCTGGATCATCAGCTGTTACATGGTCTGGCTCGGGCTCAAGCGCTACGGCTTCGAAGCCGAGGCGTCGCAGCTGGCCGAAAACGTGGTCGGCAATCTCGCGGAGGATTGCCGCCGGAACAATGTACTGCACGAATATTACAGCGGCGAAACCGGAGAAGGGATTTCAGGGCCCGGCTTCCTGAACTGGAATCTGCTTGCGCTGCTTATGCATCCGTGAGGAAAAGGAGGGGCATCTTGAAAAACTCCTGGCTGCGATTGACCGGCGGAGTGCTGGCCTTGATTCTGTTTGCCGGCTGTGCTTCCACGCCGGAACCGGCTCCGGCCGAAGGGCCGTGGACGCCGAGCGAACTCTCTTTCGCCCTGTCCGGCAACGACCCGGTCGAGGGATTCAACCGTTCGATGTTCGCGGTGACGGATTTCGGCATGGAATATGTCGTCGATCCGCTCGGCCGGGTCTACACTTCGATCCTGCCGCGCCCGGCGATCGAGAAGTTCAACAATCTCTGCGTGAACCTGGAATTTCCCGCCCGGGCGTTCAGCTGTCTCGGCCGGGCCGAGTTCGGGGGGGCGTGGGATGAGCTCTGCCGTTTTCTGATCAACACGACCGTCGGCATCGCCGGATTGTTTGACCCGGCCGGAGCGTGGTTCGACATCTACTCGACCGAGTCGGATTTCGGGCAGATGTTCGCGGCGTGGGGAATCGGCCCGGGTTGCACGTTCATCCTGCCGTTCATGGCGTCGCTGAACGTGCGTGACGGCGTCGGCAGCATCTTCGACATGGCGTTCGACATCAAAACCTACATCCCGTACGCGGGTTACGCGACGGCGCTGAACCGGATGGTCGTGGCGCACCGCGCCTACGAAAAGGCAGTCGCCGGCAGTGCGGACCGTTACAAGACCTATCATGAGATGATGCTTCTGCGCCGCCAGCTGCAGCTGAAGATGTATTTCTACAATGCGCTGAATGCGGCGGCCGAGGCGCGCAAGGCCGGAATCCGGCCGGAGTTGCCGCCGGACCGGCCTGTCGCGCCGAAACCGGAGTGGGTGTCGGCCGGGTGGCGGACGATTCCGGGTTTCCGCCCCCAGAGCCCGGTGCTCGACACGATGCGCGTGGCGATGTTCCAGCCGCAGAATGACGACGACCCGTGGTATTTCCGGCTGTCGGTCTTCAACGGAGACTTCACGAAGAAATGCGATGTGCGGGAGATCCGGTTCGGGGAGGAGCTGCCGGCGCTGCGTTACGGCTACTGGCACGCGGAGAACGCCGCACCCGAAACGGCGGAGGAGCGCCTGCTCGCCGGCGAAAACGGCGGCCGGCCGGAGAAGCTGCTGGTTCTGCTGCCCGGCATCGGCGGCGATTACTCCGGCATGACCTCGACCGCACTGGCGGAGCTGTTTTACCGCAGCGGCTGGTCGGTCGCCGTGCTGGACAGCACCTTCACCTGGCAGTTCTACCTCGCCACCGGCGGCGTACTGCCGGGATTTCTGCCGCAGGACGGAGAAAACGTGCGCCGTGCGATCACCCTCGTGCTCGACGATCTCAAGCAGGAGAAACTGTTCAACCCGTTCCGGAGCCGGATCACCTTGATGGGGTACTCGTTCGGCGCGATGCACACGCTGAAGGTGGCGGAGCTGGAACAGCAGTCGAACCGGCTCTGCATCGACCGTTATGTGGCGATCAATCCGCCGGTCGATCTGCGTTATGCGATGAAGCAGGCTGATGCGCTGGCCGGAACCGGCCGCGACTGGGATGCGGACAAGGCCGTTGCGACGGTGATCGAAATCGCCGGCAAGGCGATGGGGGCGATGCAGAACCGTTATCCGTCCTACGATCCGGAGAATCCCGGCGAAGAGCCGTTCAACTACGGCGTCCCGCTCTCGCAGGAGGAGGCGGATTATCTGGCGGCGCTTTATTTCAAGACTTCCATGCGCGGGCTCCTGTTCACGGCGCACCGCGAAAAGGGGCTGCCGGCGCTTTCGACGGAGTACCGCTGGGGCAGGCGCACCGAGCTCTACCGTGAAATCGACCGGGTCGGCTTCGAAGAGTATGCCGAAAAATTCATCTCCCCGGAACTTGCGCCGCTGACGCTGGAAGAGCTTTATGCGCAGTCGAATCTGCGGGCTTTCGGCGATTCGCTGGCGGCGAATCCGAAGGTGCGCGTCGTGCACAGCGCGGATGACTTCCTGCTCTCCGGGGAGGATCGCCGTTTCCTGGACCGGACGTTCGGCGGGCGGCTGGTCTGGTTCGACTGCGGCGGACACCTCGGCAATCTGTATGTGAAAAGCGTCCAGCAGACGCTTCTTGATCTGGCCGAAACGAACAACGAACCTGTCATTACGGAAAGTGTATGCAAATGAAAACCGGAATTCTGATTGGAATCGCCGCGGCGGCGCTGAGCCTCTTCTGCGGCTGCGCCCCGACCATGACCGTCAACGGGCAGACCTATACGATCCTCACGCAGAGCGAGGAGCAGGAGCTTGTGACCCAGGCGCGCCGCCTGCTCGGCAGACCCGGCAAAGCGCTGAACAAAGAGGAGGTCCGGTTCGTCCAGAAGACCGACCCGGAGGTGAAGATCGAGTATCAGGGGGACCGTACCGGCGAAGCGCAGATCATCTGGAGGACTCCCGAAAAAATCATCACGATGCACTTCGGCGGCGAATTTCTCACCGAAAGAATGGGCTGGACGTTCGAGACCGAAAAGCCCATGCCGGAAGTGCTGAAATTCATCCCGCAGGCGCAATGAGCAGGCGGGACCGGAACCGGCAGCGGCTGCGGTTGTTGGCCTGCGGCATCGGAGCGGCGCTTCTGGCCGGCTGTGCCGCCGCGCCGCCGGAACCTTCGCCGTCCGCTGCGGCTGCGCCTCCCGCGGCCGCTGCGGTTTTCGATCTCGGCGCCGCGCTGGAACTCTCCGCCCGGCAGCAGCTTGATGTTGAAACGGTCGAATCGCTGCGGCTGATCGCCGTGGAGCATGTCGACAACACGATGCTGCTGCGGCTGCCCGGAATCGCGGAGGAGTTTCGCGCCGGGGCGGATTATCCGGCTGACCGGCTGCCGGAGCTGCTCGACGGGGCGATCGCCTACAACCATATCCTCTCGGCGCCGCCCGGCAGTGATCTGGTCGAAGAGCGTCGTCCGCGCGTTGCGCAGCTGCTGGCATTCGCCGGAGCGGCGAACTGGTCGAAGCTGGCCGCCGTCCGCGAAAAAATCGCGTTGTCGGGCGGCATCGGCACGCCGGAGCTGCGCCAGGAGGAGGCGGATCTGCTGCTCGAGCTGCGGATTGCCACCGGGCTTGACACGGAAGCGCTCGAACAATTCTCCTTCGGCAGCCTTGCGGAGCCGCGGCTTCTGGTTTTCGACCTGGCCGGATTGCAGCGTTATGCGGCCCGCAGCCGGAGCGAGTCGACGCTGTCGGGATTCCCGGCGGAGCTGCCTGGAAAAGTTCGTGCCGGAATCGGTTCGGAGCGGGCGGAGATTCCGCTGCTGGCCGAATTGCTTTACCGCCTGCCGCGCCGGCTGGCTGAAGTGCAGCTGGCTTCGCCGAACCGCGACTGCCGCGAGCTGGCCGCCCTCGGTTCGGCGGTCGGAATCGCGTTCGAAATCGAGCTGTCGCTGAACCGCCTGCGGAAAGCATGGGATGAGTTCGAGCAGGCGAAACGGAAATCCGAGCTCACTCCGGATGCCGTCGAACTGAAGATGAAGCTGGCCGACACGCGGAAGGAGTGGCGGCTCGCCTACTACCGGCTGCTGACCGACCTCGGCTGCTCCGATCTGACTGTGCCGTTCGCTGCAAACGGCGGCAGCGGCGGAGATGAGCTTTCTCCGGAAAAAAGCCGGGAACTGCTCCGGCTGCTGCTGCCGGAGTGACTGCCGCAGGCGATGCTCCGGCCTGCCGCTTGCTGACCCTGGCGGAGCCGGAGAGCTCCAGTTTCACTTCCGGTTCGCCCGAATAGAGAATCCGGGAGGCGCCGCTCGCCTGAACGTCGAGAAGTTTCTCCGCCTCAAGCTGCACCGAACTTGAGCCGCTCAGGCGCAATTCCGCCGTCCGGCATTTCCCGATGGTCGCGGTGCAGCTGCCGCTCTGCTTCAGAACGAGCGTGCCGCAACTGCCGCCGAGTGCCAGTTTCGAACTGCCGGAAAGCCTGAAATCGGCTGTTTCGAGTTTGCCGTCAAGCGTGAAATCGGTCGAGCCGCTCGCCCGGACCTGAAGCCGGTCGGCATCGAGCGACGGAATCCGCACTTTCGAGCCGCCGGAGAGCCGCCACTCGGTTGCTGTTGTGACCTTTCCGCCGACCTCGACCGCGGAAGAGCCGGAAAACGCCAGTTTTTCCGGCATCTGCCGGAGCGACAGCCGAAGCTCCGGCCGCCTGCTCGGACGGATGGAGGCATTCACCCGCACGGTCAGAAGGCCGGCGCTGTTTTCCGCCGAGATCTCCGACTGCAGGTTTTCGTCGATGACGACGACGCACTGCTCCTGTTCCGCATCCGGCAGAATGGTGACCAGCCACTCTCCGCCGACCTTCAGCTGCGAAACGCTGCCGGGATCGACGTCCCTTTCCGTGATGACTCCATTGCCGACGACGGCGGGGGCGCCGCAGCCGCTGATGACTGACCAGGAAACCGTTCCGAGAAACGCGAAGAATCCGGCCGTTTTTTTCATGATGCCCATCCCTTTTTGAGAGCAGTGATGACTGGAACTGGTGTATAATATACTTTGCCGAAGAAAAATACAATATGAAAAAGGGATTTTCCGCGATAAATGCCTCCGGCAGCGGCGGGAACGCTGCCGGCGGCGTTTACTCCTGCCCGGTGATCTCAATGAACGGCGACGGCCCTCCGGCAAAGTTCCCGGTGTCGAATTCGAGAAGCAGTTTCCCATCTTCCGTGCGGCGGATGGGAAGCCGCTCCCTGCGCTCCCCGTTGAACCCGAGAACGTAGGCGGCGGGATTGCGCAATGCACGGTTCCGGACGGCGATCTTCGCCCGGCCGGTCCGGATCAGCACCGGCAGTTCGCCGACCTCTTCGATCACAGTCCGGTCCGGCGACGTGAAACGCATGCTGCTGTTGAGCGCATCGGTCGAATAGACGATGAGGAGGTGCGAGCTCTCTCCCAGCGGTTTTGCCGCATCGAGAGACGCCGCCGCCGTCATGGCCGGCACCGACGAACTCAGGACCTCAAGCTTATCCGCCCGTACCGGCAGCGTTTCCCGGACCAGCACCCCCTCCAGCCGCGGCGTGGTCAGCACAAAGCCGTTCTCCGCCGAATTCATGAGAATTTCGCCGGTGTCGCTCTCGTAGATGCGCCGGGCCATGTCGGTCCGGTTTTCCGCGGGCAGGATGCCGGTTTCGCGCATGACGGCGACGGCCTGCCGGTCCGGATTCCGGCTGTCGCGCGGAATCCGCCTGCCGCCGGGAAGGATGATTTCTTCGGCGCCGATGATGAGATCGGGCACATATTCCGCCCCGGCGGGCTGCGGCGTGCTCCCCTCGTATTTCAGCCCGATCCGGCAGAGCGGGAAGATTTTGCCGAGCACGGGGCTGAAATTCTCCGCATATCCGCGCCCGCGGTCGAACAGCTCCCGTTCAGTTACGCGAAGCTCGACCGTGTGCCGGGAAGGGGCGACGTCGCCGCGCAGGTAAGCGAGCGTGCTCACCACCTCTGAAGCGCGGCTGACCGGGTCGTTGCCGCAGTTGTTGAAGGAGACCATCGGCCGCTCCCCGAAAATCACCGACTGATGGGCGAGGGAGATGCCGCCCCACCCCTGAAGCGCCGCAAAAGCCGGAACCAGCAGTCCCTGCTCATGACGGAAACGGTTCCAGAAGGCGTGACCGTACTCCGAAACCAGATAGGGACGGTCGAGGAAGCGGGCGACCGCCAGCGCCCGGATGAAATACGCCTCCTTCCCGACCGCGCTGATCTGCTCGATCGTCGATCCTCTGCGGACCCATTGATTCGGATGCGCCCAGTAGCAGTGATTCGAAACGACGGGCATCATGCCGCGCAGCGGCGTCATATACTGGTACTGCTGCCAGTCCCAGTGCGTCGTCAGTCCCCTGTAGCCGGACTCCGCGACCACGCTTTGCAGGAATCCGGTGGTCTCCTGCTGGACTTCGAGGAAAAAGCGGGCCATATCGCGCCCCATCTCTCCCCGGACGAAGTTTGGGCCGGTCAGCGGAGGCAGCGTGCCGAAGCCGGCGTCGGCCGGCAGTTCGACATCCTTCCAGGCCGCGCGCAGATTCTGCATCGTGCCGTAGCGCTTTTTCAGGTACGCCTGCCAGCCGGGGCCGAGGATTTCGTTGACCGGCCCGGTCGTATCGGCCGACAGGCGCGAGGCGTGGATGTTGATCGACTGTTCGTTGAACAGCACGAGGCAGGCGACCATCGGGTCCCCGGCCAGGGAGAGCCCGGTGTACGGATTCTCCGTCGTCAGCAGCTTCAGCACTCCGGCCCGGTAATTCGCGCGGAACGCCGGGTCGACCATGAGCCGCAGCGGGAACTCGTACGGCCGGAACGCCGTATTCCACGGATAGGAGTCGGTGTACCCGGTGTTGTGGGTGCCGAGATCGAGCAGCACGTAAATGCCGCGCTCCTTGAGGCAGGAGAGGAAGTAATGAATCCGGTCGAACCGTTCCGCGTCGAACGGGATTGTCGCCGGATCGTCGAAAAGCGTGCCTTCGCGCTTTCGTTCGATCTTGCCCATTCCCATCAGGTAGCCGTCGAGAAAATGCAGCCGGACCATATTGTAGCCGTGCCGCCGGATCACGTCGGCATAGAGCGCAAGATCTTTTTTATCTTTCAGCTGGCTTTCGCGCATCGAAATGTCGGGCAGGATGTTGAAGCTCAGGAAACGGACGTTCCGCTCCGGCTCCCGCTCGAATGCGAAGCCGCCGGAGGCGGAGGCGATCACGCGCCCGGAGCTTCCGGCCGGAGCGCGCGGAACCAGGCCGGAGAAATCGAGCGCGCTGCCTTCGCGGATCACGAGGTCCGAAAGGTCGGCGGCCTTCCACTCTTCGCCGGGAAGGATGCGGACCTCTCCGGCCGGAAGCAGGGCGGCGGTTAGGAACAGAACGGCAAGAAATGGTCTCATGCGTCATCCTCCCGGATTGCGTCAACGCGGTGTTTTTTTCGTTTTTTCTCCATTCCGGGCCCGGTCGTAAATGACGTTTTCCACATAGAAGAAGGCCGAATAATGAAGTTTGTCGTAATTGAAGCGCAGAATCACCTCTTCGATCTGCGGCCAATGCTGTTCGATCAGTTCCGGCTGTTCCGAGAGCACGATGATGTATCCCGCGCAGATGGCGGGCTTCAGCGACGCCTTTTCGACGGCGATCGCGGGGCAGGCCCTGTCCCAGACTCCGATCTGTTCAAGCGCGAGCGTCTGGGCGTCGCGCTCGTTCTTCTGTTCGCGCCAGGGGGGCATCATCCTGTGCCAGTCCGGCGTGAAGGCGTAGGTTGCCGCCGTATCGTATTTGCGGTGAAGCGACAGCAGCGGAACGGCTTTTTCGGCGTTGGTCCGGAGACTTTTGCGGTAGAGTTCCCGGAGCGCCGGGTCGGTTTCGAGCCGGTACAGCTCGCGCACCGCGTACTGGGCATTCGAATTGAACCAGGCCGACCAGGGGGCGAGGTCGTCCATCCCGGCTGCGATGCGGTCCCGGCGGCGGACGCCTTTGCGGTCGGGTTCGTTCAAATAGCGGTAATGCAGTTCTTTCCAGTGTTCGTCCTTCGTAACTTCGTACATGATCCGCGTCACTGAGGAGAGGTGGACCGCCGAGCAGAAATTTTCCCCGAGCCACCAGCCGCGGGTGAAATCCGGCATATCGCCCGGAATGAGCCAGTTGATCTTCTCGAGTTCCCCGGCGAGACGGGCCATCCGGCCGGCGCATTCGGCCCGTTCGGCATCGGTCGGGATGTCGGTGTTCCAGTAGCTCCACAGCCCGAGGAACCACGGGAACACCTGATCGTTGGAGGAGGCCGCGTAGTGACACTCGCCGTCCGTCCCGATGCCGCGCGCGATGAAGCCCGGGGTTTTCCCGACATCCTGAAGCCTGTAAAGTCCGCCTGCCAGCCGTTTCACCTTTTCCCGGTTCTCCGCCGTGGGATTCTGCCGGTAGCGGTCGGCGGCCGCAATCAGGTACATGCCGGTGAAGAAGCCGCCGTTCTCGACGGGCGTCCACCAGCCGAGGCCGTTCGGGATGTGTCTGCGGCACTCCTCGGGAGTCGGCAGCACGACTTCGCCCGCCGGACCGGCGTAATCGTAGAGCACCGAATCGGGACTCATGAAGCGGCTCCACAGATTCCGGTTGACGCTTTCGGCGGCGGCCGGCAGACCGGCATCTCCGGCCGAAAGGTTCCACAGAAGCAGGGCGGGAACGAGCAAAGACGGAAGCTTGAACATGAATGATCTCTCCGGGGTTACGGGTAATAATAGTAGCCGTCGTGACGGATCCAGCAGTTCCAGGCGGCTTTGGACGGATAACTGTACGAGGTCCACGGCCCGGCGACCGCGCTGCCCTGCGTATTCATCAGCCACGATGCGCCGGACTCTCCGACCACGGGGCTCCGCTGCGAGACGACGTGACCGTCGACAAATACGGCGTTGACTTCGGTGTATCCCTTGTGGGCCGGCCAGATGCACGGGTCGCTGGTCTGGTAATTCGCCGCGATCCGGTAGTTGCCGAGCGGTTCGAGCCCGGGATCGGAAAAACGGTTTTCGCGCGCCCCCTCCGCGGCCATGATCGTCCGGGAGGCCCGCGGGAACTTGCTGCTTTTCACGCCGCCGACATACTGGTGATTGATGCCGTAGTCCGGGTGCTGCCAGCCGGCGTCGCTCGCTTGCGCCAGCTGGTTCTGCCAGCTGGCCGGCTTCGTCCACCAGTCGTTGTAGAACGTGCTGCCGTTGCCCGGAATCCGTTTCCGGCTCGGACAGATCATCGCCTTGTAGGGCAGGTAGCCGCCGCGCACCACGACGCCGGACCAGAAGAAGTTGCTGCCGTTGTAACTGGCCGGAACATAGGTGTCGTTCCAGTCCCCTGCATAGAGCTGGAGGGCGAGGCCGACCTGTTTGAGGTTGCTTTTACAGGAAGTTCCGCGGGCGTTTTCCCGCGCCTGGTTCAACGCCGGAAGCAGCATGGAGGCGAGAATGGCGATGATTGCGATGACGACCAGGAGCTCGATCAAAGTGAAGCTTCTTCTCATTTTCTTCTCCCTGTACAGTTGCAGTTGGCGACAATACCGCTAAAAAAAACGTTCCCGTAATCTCCTCTCGCAGCCGGTCCGGCTTTTGAATTCCGGTACGGTGACGAACTCCTCCTCTATGAT
The DNA here is from genome assembly GCF_009695545.1 of Victivallis lenta. Taxonomy (NCBI): domain Bacteria; kingdom Pseudomonadati; phylum Lentisphaerota; class Lentisphaeria; order Victivallales; family Victivallaceae; genus Victivallis; species Victivallis lenta. The sequence continues at coordinate 117,191 of NZ_VUNS01000016.1, forward strand.
GTTGCTCTGTTCCGGCGTGTTCTCCGGACGGTCGATCTGTTCAAGCAGAACCTCGACCGCCGTTGAAAGAATCCGCCGGAAATGGGAAAAAATAATGCCGGCCAGCAGCGGCTCGTTCAGTTCGATGACCGGGTCGTATTCGTCGAGGAAGGTGATCAGCCGCCGCTCGCCTCGGATCAGTCTCTGCAGCCGGAACAGATTATAGGCGCCGAGGTTGATGAAGGCGCAGTCGTCACGGCCGGCGACGCGGGCCAGGAGCCCGTCGCTGTAGCTGTCGGACTGGCTGCCGGCATCGGGCGGGACCAGTTCGAAATCCACTCCGTGCTTCCGGCACGCCTCCTCGAAAGCGGTGCAGTGTCCTTCCAGAACGATCGGGGCGATGATTCCGCAGATTCGCCTTGCGCCGGAATTCCGGAGCAGAAGAACCGCCTGCTCCATCGCCCGGCGGCTGTCGGGCACGACGAAAGGCAGCCGCTCGTCCCGGCAGAGTTTGACGACCGGAAACTGTTCGCGCACGCATTGCCGGTAGACCTCCGTGTCGGGGGAGAGGGAGTCGAACTGGAAGATGATCCCGTCCACCTGCCGCTCCTTGAGGCTCAGGAACGCTTCGAGTTCCTTCGTCTTCGAGAAATGGGTCGAGGCGATCAGCAGATGGTTGCCGCGTTCAGCCGCCAGCGTCATGATTTCGGAGGCGAAGTTGGCCTGCCGGACGATTTTAAGATCCGCGACGACAAGGCCGATGCTGCTGGTCCTGCCGCGGCTGAGCGCTTTGGCGATGTAGTTCGGCCGGTAATTGCACTCCCGCGCCGCCGCCCAGATCCGGTTCCGCGTCTCTTCGGAGAGCGTCCGGGCGACGGGATGCCGGTTCAGGCACAACGACACGGTTGCCGGCGACACCCGGGCGATTCCGGCAATGGTTTTCAGAGTTGGACGCATGCGGAAATCCTGTCTAATGCGATTTAGATAGTATAATTATACCAAATCGGGACAGGAAAGGCAAGCGGAAAAGAAAAGAAAATCGAAAAAAACAGATCCTGCCGGTTTCATGCGTCGCGGGACCCGGAGAGGACGTCCTCCGCATAGGTGTTCATTTATTTTTGCAGTTTTAAATGGAAGAGGGGCGTATTATGTTCCGGGGAACGGAATATCTGCCGGTTTGAATAAAGAATCGGCAACAGAATCTGTTACAAACCTTCTGCCGCCGCGTGCAGGTTTCTTGCGTGAGGTTCTCCGGGAAAGTTCCGCAGGTTCCGCGCCTTGGAAAGCTGCCGGGCCGGAGGCTCTGAAGATCGCGGACGGCAGAGCCGTCCGCGATGAAAGAAACCTGTACGCGGCACTTTTTCGTTTAACGCCTGTGGACGTTCCTCTCCCCCTTGGGATGCGGCGGGATTGTCGTTCACTCCATGGCGACCGCGCCGCCGCCTCCGGCGGACTCTTCGGCCGGCTTGTCGAATTCGGGCGGATTCACGACGAGCGTGCCGGGCTGATCGCCTTTCACGAATTCGAAGTTGAAGCCGAGCAGCTTGACGGGGTAGTCGAGCTTTTTATCGTTGTTTCCGCCGTAGACGATGAGATTCCTGCCCTGCGGAATGCGGGTCAGGTCGAAACGCATCAGGCGCGTTTCGCCTTCCGCCGGTTTGATGTTCTCCTTCAGTTGGAAGGTTTCTCCCTTCGCATCCTGGACCAGGAAGCTGACCGAATGGACGGCGGCTTTTTCGGGACGGAAGCTGATTTCGACATTCTTCGGCCAGCTTGCGGCGTCGCGGGCGACGACCGGCAGCCGGGTGGAGAAGAGCGATGCGTAAGCGCGGCCGCCCGGTGTCCGGCTCACGACAAGCTCGGACTCATTTTTCCCTTTGCCGAGCGTGTAGCCTTCGCCGTAGACCGTCCACGCGCCGGGTTCCCAGCGGGTCAGCGGCCGGGCGCGTTCCCACTCCCGGACCAGAATCGATCCGTCCGCCGCCGCGCCGGGCTTCAGCTCGAAGTTGAATCCGAGCAGCCGGACCGGAAAATCGACTTTGCCGTCGCCGCCCTTGTGGACGATCACTCCCTTCCGGAGAATTCCCGAGGCGTCGAAGCGCAATAAGCTCCACTCCTTCTCCGGCGGCGCGATATTCTGCTTGAGCTGGAAAATTTCTCCGCTGCGGTCCATGAAAAGAAGGTTGACCGCGTGAATCATCGCGCCGTCGGGACGGACCGGCAATATGACGTCGGTCTCGAGCCCCGCCGCATTTTCGGCGAAGAGCTTCGGCGTGCGCAGATAGAAACTGGCAAACGGAGCGCGGTCCTTCTCCCAGCTGATCCGGATTCGGGCGCCGTCCGCATCGGAGGCGAGTTTGAATCCCTTTGCGTAGGTGATCCAGTCGGCCAGCTTCAGCTTCTTCGTTTCGGTGCGGAACACGACCGTATCCTGAAACTCCACGCCCGGTTCCGTTTCGAAAAACGCGTCCAGATAGAAGAGCTGCCCCGGCTTCGCGCCGCGCGGCACCGGAATTTTGAATTCCGCCTCGCCCATGCCGTCGGCGGGGAGGTCGAGTTTCACCACGGAGGGCTCGACTTTCCACGCCCACTCGCGCCAGTTGCTCTTCGGCACGAGCCGGAGGCTGCCGGAGAGCGGTTCACCTTTCAGGTTGTAAACGTGGACCTTCACGCTTTCCGCCGTCCCTGCCGCGAGTTCCGGAACCGTACCGCTCATCAGGTCGCAGGCGCGCGTTTTCTGCTTCGGCAGGATTTTCACTTTTGCGCGCGGCAGGTTCAGCGGCGGAACCGCATGCGCCGTCGATACCGGTTCGAGTTCGGGCTTCAGCCTGCCGCGGACGAAAACCGGATATTCACTGACCGGAATCTCGACAGAGCCGTTCTTCACATCCAGCTTCGATGCGCCGCCGGAGAGATTGAAGAGCTCGACGGAGCCGCCCTCCGCCGGCAATGCGACCGGCTGCGGAGCCCTGACCATGTCGAAGAACGGGATTTTGAACTGATCGTAGCCGTAGGGGTCGTTGCGCCAGAGCGTGACGACGTCGCGCCCTTCCGCGTCCCGGAAGGCCAGCCCGGCGATTTCGCCGGATTTCAGCGAGTGGCCTTTCACGAAACCGCTGAATTTTGCTTTGCCGAGCAGTTTCGCCGTGGCCCGGAAGCTTGCGGCCCCCGGTTTCGGCCGTCCGTAACGGTCGAGCATGCCGAACTCTTCCTCGAGCGAATCGACCGGAACGTCGCGGAAGTTGTACGGGATCACCTTTGCCGCACCGAACGCAAGGCCGCCGGCCATGACCTTGGGCTGGTGGATCGCCTGGTAGCGCCGGACCTCGTCGAGCGTCCGCACCGGAATCATATGCATCGAACTGTAAGTGCAGCCGCCGATTTCGGTCAGCCAGACCGGTTTCTCCGGGATTCCGGCGGCGTTCTTCCAGCCGTTCATTTCGCGCATCTTTCCGGCGATGCCCCAGAACATCGGCACATAGAAGCCGTAGATATGGCTGGCGATCGAATCGCAGAAGGCCGCTCCGCCGGTCCGGAACACGGGCGCATGGATTGCATTCAGGTCCCCGGCCATGACATTGCAGTCCGGATCGGCCAGCTTGGCGGCCTTGTATCCGGCCTTCAGCATCTGGGCGTAATCTTCCGGCAGGACCTTCCAGTAAGTCGGTTCGTTGCCGAACTCCCAGTCGCGCACGACATCCTTATGGGCCGAGATCAGGTTGTAGACCTGCTCTGCATACCAGGCGTAATCGGCCGGAATGCCGTGGGCGGCCCACTTCCGGACCAGTTCAGGATGCCCGGCCCGGTTTTTCGCAAGACCGTCATAATCGCTGACGCCCGAACCGGTGATGATCGCCAGCGGGTTCAGCCCGGCCGCCCGGATGCGGCGCAGCACGCTCTGGGAGCCGCCGATGTCATTGTAACCGACATCGACACGGACGTTGCTGACGCCGAGACGGCGCAGCAGGTCGAAATCGAACTCCTCGAAGCTGTAGCGGCGTTCGCGGCGTGTGATGTGGCAGGTGAAGCCGAAGTTTCCCTCCGCGCCGTTGTCGGCGGCGTCGCGCATGACGGCGAGCGGAATGACGACGCTCCCGCCGTTGAATGAAGCGTCCTCCGGCGTGACGCGCAGCTCGTAGTAACCGTCCGCCGCCGGAAGTTCGATCGGCAGTTCGGTCACTCCGGGTTTCAGCTGCGGTTCGACCTGCTTGTTCCAGACCGGCCGGTTCGCAAAATCGCGCAGCTCGAGCCGGAAAACCGATTTGTGCGCCGGGGCGTCGGAACGGATCCGCAGCTTCGCCGGTTCCGCATCGTCGAAAAAGAAGTTGTTGCGCCGGTTCAGGCGGTCGCCGATCTGCAGCGGAGCCGTGGCGGCGACGCGGAAGCCGGCCGTTTCCCGCCCCTCGTACTCCGGCTGCTGCCAGAGGCGCGCGGTGTTCAGGCTGGCCGCGTCCGTTGCCTTGTCGTCGGCGCCGAGCACGAACGGGGCGCCCGCGTAAAATTTGTTCTCCATGTGCTCCCGGAGCCCGGAAGCATGTTTCACGATGCCGTAGCGGGACGGCTCGCTCCGGGTTTCCGCGTTCAATTCGCGGAATTTCCCATCGCCGTCATACCAGCCGGCCTTGAAGAATTCGTGCATGTCGGGCAGAACATAGACCCGCGCCGCATCCGGGAAGGTCAGATCGCGGTAGCCGACGATCGCTTCGAACGTCCTGCCGTTTTCGCGCGGCTTCTCCGCGATCGTGTAGGCGCCCTGCGCGGCATCTCCGGTCGTCAGCCAGTTGCAGTAGCGGGCCGCGTTGACCCGGCTCACGAAGTTCACGCCGTCCTCCTCCCGGCCCGGCGCGGGGGCATACTTCCAGGCGCCTTCGCCGCCGGAGCGCACGATTTTCATGCGTTCGTCGAACAGCCGGTGCGGATCGGATTCCGCGGCGCAGGCGTTCAGAAACTCCGCATATTCCGCATTCGACACCTCGGATCTGCCGATCCGGTACGGATAGGCGACGCCTCCGCGCGGATACGGGTTCGGCACCTCGTGAAAATAGACCTTTTTGCCCGGATTCCCGGCATCGCCGACCATGACGAGCTCGGGGGCGGCGGCCAGGGAGAATCCGGCCAGAAGGCCGCACAGCAGCAGAGTGTGTTTCATCGGCGGCTCCTCAGTCGAACTTGTTCGCATTGTTCTTGTCCCAGAGGTTCGTCCCCCACCAGACATATCCTTTCCCCGGGAACTGGCCGTTCAGCCAGTTGTCGTTCCAGAGGCCGGGGCGGCGCAGTACGGAGGCGACATGCCCGTCGAGAAAGGCCATATTGCCGGAATTGCCGTGTTCGAAGCGGAAAAGCCCGAAGGTATTCACATTCCGAAGCCATTCCCACTGACCGACATAATGGGTCGTTTCGAGGATGGTCGGGCAGACCGACGCCTGCTTGATCCGGCCGGGACGGACTACGACATGGAACGGGGAGCCCTCCGCGCCATCCTTGTGATGCCGGATGATGCCGGTATTCGCTCCATATCCGCCGGTGCCGTAGTTCTCCTTGTTCAGCGTATTGATGTTGTCTCCCAGTTTCATTGTGCGGCCGGGACAATCCCACAACTTAACCGACGGGCGATTCGTGGTAGATGAAAAAGAGTTTTTCTCCCAATATGCTCCGCCGAGGTAAAGCTTGTCGAGCTTGGCGTGCCACTGTTCGCGGCCGTCCCAGCTCCACGGCGGAACCGCCAGCGGCAGCACGCCGAAATCGTTGCAGTACATCGAAACGGCGCCGGTGATCTGCTTCAGGTTGTTCTTGCAGCTGGAACCCTTTGCGGCGCCGCGCGCCTGGTTCAGCGCCGGCAGCAGCATCGAGGCGAGAATCGCGATGATCGCAATGACGACCAGCAGCTCGATCAAGGTGAATGTTCTCTTTTTCATGATGGTCCCCCGTTTTGTAGTGGTGAGCTTTTTCATTCGGAAAACTGTGGTGCGTCCATGCCGTTTTTCGTCAAATCCTTCACGCTTTCGCGTTCGATCAGATGTTGCGGAAAAAAGAGGTTGTGGTTCTTCGGCTTGAGTTTGCCGAGCACGATATCGACGGCGGTGCAGCCGAGCTTTTCGTAATCCATGGTCACGACGGTGAGCCCGGGCGTCAGATAGCGGTACAGATCGCGTTCGCCTTCGCCGATCACGCTGATCCGGTCCGGAACCGGCAGCCCGGCCTCTTTCAGCGTCTTGAGGGTGACCAGGGCACCGCTCGACGATTTGTAGATCAGTGCGGTCAGGCCGAGCTTTTTGATCTGGTCGAGGTTGTTTTCCGTCAGCTGCACCGCCGCATCGAGCGAGCTCTCCCAGGAGCGGATTGTCGAACTGAAAATCCGCTCCGGCCCGAATTCGATTCCCTCGCGCTTCATTGCCGCAATCAGGGTTTTTCGGTACAGGTCGTTGTACTCGCTGCGCGGTTCGTTCCGGACGAAGCCGATCCGGCGGTGTCCCTTTCTCAGCAGGACTTCAACGGTTTTTTCGGCGCAGTTGACGGCGTCGGGGGAGAGGATGTAAACGTTGTCCGGCAGGTAGTTCGCATAAAAATACATGCTGTCGACGACCACGATCGTCATCGGCAGGCTGCCGAGAGCCTCAAGCCGTTCGGCATCCATCCGGTCGGCGCCGACCAGCAGGATCAGGCCGGAGCAGTCGGATTGCGCCTTGACGAATTCGATCAGCGATTCGGTCGAGGTGTCCGGATAGATTTTGCAGTCGACCATATTACAGCCCTGAAGCCGGGAATAGTGCGCGATCGTGTGCACCATCTTCCAGGTGCTTTCATCCGGATAATCATTGTAGGCGAAGAGAAGGTTGCGGACTCCGGCGGCTTTCCCCTGCAGCCGTGCCACGGTTCTATGCTTGCCGGCGGCGACGATGCCGGAGCCCTGCCGGCGGACGATCACGCCGTCGTTTTCAAGTTCGGAGAGCGCCCGGTTCACGGTGGCGAGCGAGACATTGAACTGGTTCATCAGCTCGCGGACCGTCGGCATCCGCATCGCGGACTCCGGTTTGACCGCCACAGCCTCCAGATAGGATTTGACTTTCAGATATTTCAGCGGGGGCATGGCAATTTCCTGTTTTTTGTACCACTGTTGCGATACTATTATTATGAATCAAAACAGGTGAATTGTCAAGAGCATGAAGAAAAAAAATCGGAAAATTCAAAGAAAGGCGTCATGCCTGCAAACATGGGAAGGCGACTTTTGCCGTCTTTCACGTTTGCAGGCGTGCAGCAGGAGATCCCGGGTCAGAACCGTTCCCGCGGTTCGAAACGGAAGAGCCGCATTGCCCAGTTCGCATCCGGATTTTCGACGATCCGGTTGTACTGTTCGAGACTGACCCGGCAGAGCCCGATGGTGTCGTCGAGCGTTTTTTCGAGTTCGTTGTACTCGGTCAATGGCTCCGGATCGGGTTCCTGCAGCTCCTTCACGACGGCGGCGGCTTCGGTGTCCATGCGGAGCTGTTCGGCGATCGGCGCGGAGAGCGGGAACTCCGGCAGGTCCGGCGCCAGCTGCCGCGCGAGTTCGGCACGCCGCTTCAGGATGATCCTGATGTGGGCGAGCTGGCGGTCCAGCTGGCTGCGGCGCATCGAAAGCGAGTTGTACAGGTAGATGAACAGGATGGCGACGGCGATCAACACGAATGCGATGATGCTCGTCGTACTCGAATAATCGGCGACATGGCCGAAAAACGCGGGTCCATTCATAACGACGCTTCTCCTCTGATACAAGTTTGTCTATAATGTACCGCGTTTTCCGGCACGGGTCAAGCGCTACTTCCGGTTGCGGCTCATATAGTCGGTCAGAAGCTTCATGCGCGGGGTTGATTCATACCGTGTTTTGTCGTCCGGGTCGGTGGAGTGCTCGGCGCTCCAGCCGTCCCATTCGCGGAACGCATGATAGGTCCAGTCCCAGCCGTACTCCTCGAAGAGATCGATATAGTCGGCCAGGTACTGTTCGGCGCCCGGCGCCCAGCGTGCGGCGCCGAACTCCCCGACATAGATCGGAACCTTGTACTGCTGCTGGAATTTCACGACCGGTTCGAGCGACCGGCGCAGCATCTCCTTGTTCCACACGCGGCCGTCATGTTTCACGCCGGGATAGGCGCCGACCATTTTTGCGCCGTGCACCCCCTGATGCGTGTATCCGTGCGGCAGGTAGCAGTGGACTGTGTAGATCGTGTTCGGCACATCGATCGGCCGGAGCGAACCGAAACCGACCGGATTGCCGCCGACGGCACAGGCCACGATGATCGGCGTATCGGGATCGATTTCGCGGATCGCCTTTCCGATGCGTTCCGCCAGCCGGTTCCAGTCGAGTGCGCCGCCCGGCCGGTAAACGTAGGAGGGTTCCAGCGGCTCGTTCAGGATATCGTAGCCGTAGATGTTCGAATTCCCTTTGTAATGTCTGGCGATTTCGCGCCAGAGGTCGACGATCATATCCTGGGCTTCGGTTGTCCAGATGCCGACGTTCTGCAGGATTTCATTCATGGTGGCCGGTCCGCTGTGGAGGTCGATCACGACTTTGATGCCGTACTTTTCGAATTCAGGCAGGAGCCGGTCGAGATCCGCCATGCGCGCCTCGCCCCATTTCCGGTACTTTTCCGGCGTGTTGGCATCTCCGCCGCCTCCGAACTGGTAACGGACCAGATTCCCATGCCATTTTTCGCCGAATATGCGGATGGCGTCGTTGTCGCCGCGCAGGCTGCCGACCATGGCGCCGCGGTACTGCGGGGTTTTCTGGAGCGGCTGTTCATTGATATAAGTGCAGGGGGAGGGAACCGGAACCAGCGTCAGCTTCACGTCCGCATATTCGGCGACGCCCGATTTGCCGGCGTGTCCGAACCGGAGTTTGAGGTCGCCGGCATAATCCGGGATCTGGACCGAATACGCGAATTTGCGCCAGTCGTAACTGCCTTTGTCGCCGCCGCGCGACGGATAATATTCGCCTGGTCCCTGGATATAATCGGGAACGATCTGGAGTGTCCCGGAGAGATCCTGCCCTTTAACCATGGCCTCCACGGTTACGAGCCGTCCGCGCAGTTTTGAGGCATCGAGCTTCATTTCGGCCGGCCGGTCGCCGCCTTTGATCCGGATGGAGTTTTGTCCGTCCGGACCGCCGCCCGGGATAAACTCCGCGCCGGAGACCTGTGCCGCCGCTTCCGGCGTTTTGAACGTTTCCTCGAAAACCACGCCGGAAAGCGAGTCCGGCGGTGCAGAGGGAGTCATGCAGCCGCCGAGCGCGGCTGCAACGATGCAGGAGAGCGGGACCAGTTTCTTCAACATCATCATTCATTCTCCAAGGTTGCAAGATAAGCGATACGGATTGTGGAAAAGTATATTCCCGATTCCGGTAAGATGCAAGGCGTATTTAGGTATTTTCATTAAAACTGCTCAAAAATCGTGAAAAATGGTCTGCTCTGAGCTTGCAAGCTGAAAAATTGATGATATATTAAGAATCCGTTGCCCCTGAAGTTGGGGATGTTGGTTGAAATTTCTGGTTTGGGTTTCTGGAAAATTATTGAAAAATAATGAAATCCGAGCTTGAAAATATCGGAAAAGGGTATATTTTAAATCCCTGTTGCGCCTGATGAGGGACGCGGTTGCTGGAAAACGGAGCGAGCCGGAGTTTTGAGAAAGATTGAAAAATCTTCGAAACGCGGCTTGACAAGTTTCAGAAAAGAGTTATATTAAAACTCTGTCGCGTCCCACTCGGGGCGAGCTGATTGAAAATTGAATAGTGCGATGTAACTCGTAATTATTTTTGAGATTACATGTAGATTTCT